>JACDCM010000017.1 GCA_013817545.1 Gemmatimonadaceae bacterium
CGCGCCCGGATCTGTCGCGCGGATTCCCACCGTGCGTCCGGTTCTCGCGCTTGGCGCGGACCTGAAGAACGCGATCACGCTCGTAGTGAATGGCGACGCGATCATGAGCCAGCACGTGGGTGATCTCGAGAATTATGCCGCACTCGAGGCATTCCGCGAAACGGTTTCAGATCTCTCGGCGATGTACGACGTGAATCCTGACGAGCTCCGCGTCGTTCACGACCTGCATCCGGAATATTCGTCCACCGTGTATGCCATGGAATCGGTGTGTGCCGAGCGGCTAGCGGTGCAGCACCACCGGGCGCACGTAGCGAGCGTACTGGCCGAGCGCGGCGCATTCGAGGAGCGCGTGATCGGGGTCGCGTTTGACGGAACAGGATACGGCGATGATGGAGCCATATGGGGCGGGGAATTCTTTAGCGGAAGTGTCATGGAAGGGTTTGTCCGTGTGGGACACCTTCGGTCCCTGCGATTGCCGGGCGGAGACGCCGCCGCTCGGTATCCTGTCCAATCGGCCGCGGGCTTTCTTGCCGATGCAACCTTCGGTGCGATTCCCGATTTGACTAATACCCCGTACCACTTCCCCGATCGGTATCGCCAGGCGCGTGATCTGGTAATGCGGGATGTGAGATGTTTCCCGACAACGTCCGCGGGCCGGTTGTTTGACGCTGTAGCGGCCATACTCGGCTTCACGCGCGAGGTCACCTACGAGGGCCAGGCGGCAGTGTGGCTCGAGCAGCTTGCGATCTCCAGCGGACCGGAAGCCGCATACCCGTTCCCGTTTTCAGAACACGAGCTGGATTTCCGCCCCATGCTCATGGCGGTAATCGAGGCGCGGAAACGCGGGCATTCGCCGAGCGATACCGCGCGTGCTTTCCATCGTGGTCTCGCCCGCGGAATAGCCGATGCGATCGTTGAGCTCGCCGATGAGTTCAGCGCAAGCACGGCTGTGCTGTCCGGTGGCGTGTTTCAGAACAACGTGCTCCTGGCTGACGTTCTGGACTGTCTTTCCTGCACCTCAATTCGCGTATGGACCAATCGCGATGTCCCCTCTAACGACGGCGGCATCAGTCTGGGACAAGCAGCTCTGACGCTGCGCGCTTGACGCCCAAACATTTCCCGGTGCGGCTAACCGCAGGCTGGACGATTCAGTTCACCACGGCCCAGTTTTTCGCGTGATCAATTCATTAACGAGATGCGCCGCGTGACCCGATCGAACCACGAGGTCGCTCGTTTTCTTCACATCATACTCGCCAGTTTATGTATTTCTGCTTGCCGGCCAGGCGAGCAACATGCGGTGGACTCCAGCGGCGCTAAAGCCGATGTTCAGGAGCTGAGCATCGGAGCTCTCGAGGACGAGTTCGGTCTGCAGCTCAACCGTCCAAGGCTCGGTCGCCCGGATTGATGATTTACCCCGGTATCGCGATCAGTCTGGCCATGATCGGCTTCAACCTTCTTGGTGACGGGCTTCGGGACACGCTCGATCCAAGAACACAAACGCCACAGAAACATGCTTGAAAATATGGAAAGTGCTGCCGCTATTCGCGCAGACGCAGAGGGTCACCAGGGGATACTCAACCTGCTCGACTTCTGCAGAGGCATGGCGATCCTCTGGATCATTGCCGTTCACGCGGCGCACGGGGGTTTTGGGTGGCAGGGAGTGCACGTCTTTGTGGTGCTGAGCGGTTTCACGCTCGTCTATGCTCGACTCACTGGCAACGTCAAGCGTTCATGGAGGGAGTGGTATGTGCGCCGCGCGGCGCGAATTCTCCCGACCTACTGGCTAGTCGTTATTGCGGGCTTCCTGCTTGTGCTGCTTATGGACGCGCTTGCTCCCGTCGCCAACAATATTTTGAGCACGTCCGATCACGTGTGGCGGCTCACCGCCGACCTGACATTCTTGAGAAACCTGTCCTACAGGACCATGCTTGCGGACCCGAATTCGGCGCTCTGGTTCATCGGGCTCGCGGTCAGCTTCTACCTTGCGTTTCCGTTTCTGTATTCTTTCGTTTCGAATAATCAGCGCGCCTGGGCGCTGATCGGCTTTTTACTATGTGCCGTCGCGGCGGAGCTCGCTTATCGTGCCTTGGCGATTTTCCTCCTCGACGGCATACCCGTTGGCTACGGACACGGTTTTCTGAAATTCTTCGGTCGTGTTCCGCGTGCGACGGAAGCGGTTGCACCGGGCTTTCCGTTTCAACTATGGGCGCCGTTCGGAATCTTCTTCAGCCGGGTCGGAGAGTATGCGCTCGGCATGGTAGCGGCTGCCGCGCTGGCATGCAGCAGCGGAAATTTCAGCCGCATGCTCATCAACCGGTGGAGCGCGCTTGCGGGTCTGGCGGTATGGCTGGCCGGGAACGCCTTGATCTACGCCGGACGCTCGGCGTGGGTGTTTGGCGATTTGGTGATCGCAGCCGGCCTGATTGTGTGGCTGCTGAATCTGGCCGAAGCCGCTCGACGGGGAATCAGCCCGCTGTTCAGGGTGATGAGTTGGCTCGGCGTGTGGTCCTACTACCTTTTTCTCACCCACCTGCTCGTCGGCTACGCAAGCGCACGCCTGTACACGCTGTGGTCAGGGTCGGCATTCACAGTGCTGTTGGCATACGCTCTGGTGATTGCTTTGGTCGTGATCTCCTGTCGGCTGCTACGTCGGTTGGATCAGGCAGAATATCCCACGATGTTTTTTGTCGACCGCTCGAGTCCCGGGGGGCCGAGTGCCAAAGCGCTGTGACCGTCTTCGAGACATGCTGAATCCGCGAACGCGAGCGAGGCCAATGGGTACACGCGAAACCATACATGCGGCACATCCCTGAGTCCGTGGATGGGGTGGACATACCGGGGCTACCACGCATCGCTGTTTCCATGCCGGCGCGCAACGTCGCCCCTTTTATCGGGGCCGCCATAGAGAGTGTCCTGACGCAGTCGGGCGTGGCCGTGGACCTCCTTGTCGTCGACGACGCTTCCACCGATGCAACCGCCGATGTTGCCGCGAGTTTCGCTGCGCGCGGGGTGCGTCTGCTCCGCAACGCGGAAAAGCGCGGCATCGGATACTGCCACAATCTGGTCATCGCGAATACGACGGCACCACTCGTCGCTCACGTCGATGCCGACGATATCCTGGCGCCGGGCGCGCTGGCCAGGCTCGCGAGCGCGGTGCTGCGGGACGAGCGTGTGGGACAGGCGTACTGTGATTTTTATCCCATGAACACGGACGGCACGGTGCCGCCCGCGTCCATGGAGGCTGCGCGCGTTTTCTTTGCGCGCCACCGGGCGCCACCGATCAACTACACGCGCGAGCTGATCATACACGGTATGATCGTGTGCCACTTGCGAACCTATCGGCGGACAGTGTTTGACCGGGTTGGCGGATTCGACGAATCGTTGCCGTGGGCGGAAGATTACGAGATGGCGCTGCGTACCGCCGAGCATTTCTCATTTGCGCACGTGCCGGAGTTGTTGTACGCGAGGCGTGTTCATCCCGCGTCCGTCACGCAGGGATTGCGAGCCAGAACCTGGCGCTACTGGTGGAGCCGTTGGCAGCTGGTGCGGCGGCAGGCACGCGCGCAGAACTGGACCCTGTTCGGACGAGGCGCGCTCGCGACACACGCGCTGCTTCTGCTCGGTCTCGCCTACGTCGTGCGCGACAGCATCACCCGGGAGAGCACCGACTCATAGTGCCGCAGCCGCTCTGGTAGGTCGAACGACGCGGCGCGGGCATGACCGGCAGCGACGAGCGTTGCGCGCAGCTCCGCATCTTCCAGTATGCGCTCGAGGCCGCGGGCGATCGCGCTCACGTCCTCCGTGGCTACAATGAGACCAGCGGCGCCATCGCGAAGGCACTCGCGCACGCCGCCGCTGCAGTCGGTGGCGAGGACGGGCACACCTAGCGCCATCGCCTCGCCGAGCACTGATGGGAAAGCTTCGGTACGCGAGGTGAGTGCGAGCACGTCGGCCCGCGCGATGAGCTTCCACGGGTTGATGTGCTCGCCGGCGAATGTAACGGCAGCTTGCACGCCGAGTTGCGCGGCGAGCTTTTCGAGCTCACCGCGCTCCACTCCTTTGCCCACCAGCATGAGCCGAACGTCTCGCGTCGCGCGCAGCTTCGCCAGCGCGTGCAGCAGCAGGTCGTACCCTTTGAGATACACAAGGCGGCCTACCGCGACGATAGTCCGCGTGCCAGCCGGACTCATCCAGCGAGGAGCGACCGACTCCGCACCCGCCGCGCGAATGCGTTCAATGTGCAGCGGATTGTGAACCACCTCGATCAGGTCAGCCGGCACACCATGCGAGGCGACAAGGTCACGCTTGAGCTCTTCAGCAACGACGATGATCCGGTCGGCGCGCGGAAAAAGGCAGCGTGTGACCCACCGCATCAACGCGCGATCGCGCTTTAGCGGATAGAGAAATGGCGCGGAATCAGACATGTGCTCGTGAATGTTGAGCACCACCGGGACGTCTGGAAGAAGCGCTATCTTGGTAACCAGCGCAACGACGTGCGCGCGCATGAGGAACGACGACACCACGTCGGCACCCGTCTGTTTCGCGACGTCCTTCAGCCACAGACATTCCAGAGCCAGCCGCGCAAAGCTTTCGCCAGGGATCTCGCTGGCGATTGCCTCGAGCTGCCGCGGCACTGCCGTGCGATCGACGCGCGCCTCGAAGGGCACTCCGGTGCTGAGCTCGGGAAGCAGCCCGCCCCGGCGCTCGAGCAGTGCTACCACTGGTGAGAGCGATTGCGCGTTGTTGACGTAGTCGATGAACACGCGCTCGGCTCCGCCCGTAGCGAGATTGCGCGTGAGATACAGCGCAACGGGGTGCCCCCGCGCGCTGGTCGGCGTAGCTAGCAATGCGCCTGGTGCGCTCACGCGGCTGCGAGTCAATGGACAGTGAACCCGATGCGCCACAGGCGGCCGGCCGGTTGCGTTGCGGCGCGCAAGCACGCCCTTTCGCTACAGCGGCGCGCAAGCGACAATCCGGAATGGCGCGAATAGTGTTGGTCTACAATACCGAGCGGCTTGGCGTCGCCGCCCCTGTCGACATGGCGCGCATCCAGCTGAACGAGACGGGGAGTGCGCTCGCGCGGCTGGGACACGAAGTGGACATCGCGACTTCCGAGATCGCGCTGCAGCTCGGACGACAGCCGATCGTCATGGCGGAGAGACTGCGGCGTGTTTGCCTTTCGCGCGTGCGCTGGGACGAATACGACGTGGTGGAAACGAATTTCCATCAGGGATGGGAGACACTTTCCCGGTATCGTGGCGTCACTCACCCGTTCATTATCGCCAAGCTGGGTTCGGTCGTTGGTGCGGAGGATATGCCGGGAATTTACTATTTCGGCCGCACACGCGATCGGATGTTTACCATTCAGCGCGAAATCCACGCGGGCGCGAGGCACGTGACGTTGCTCACACGCGCCGCGGAGGATTTGTGGACAGGCTTGTTCGGTCCTCGGGACGGCCATTTGCTTATACCTGGAGCGGCCCCGTCGCAGATTCCCTCAAGAGGTCCCGATCCCTTTCCGCCACGCGAGGGGATCCGCGTGCTCTTCTCCGGAAACATTTATCACAAGTCGCAGCCGGAAGCCAATCGAGTGTTGGTGCAAAAGTTGAACACACTCGGCAAGCATCTGGCACCGTACGGACGCACGTTCTTTGCCGGGCCCGGCGACACGCGCAGGCTCGACCTCCGCTACGTAACAAACCTCGGCGTTGTTTCTTACGAGGCTTCGTGGCAACACATGTTGCACGCGGACGTCGGAATTGTCGTGTCAGCTGGCTCGTTCATGCAGAACAATGAGAGCACCAAGATATACTATTATTTACGCGCGGGTCTGCCCACGGTCACCGAATCCGGCTTTCCAAACAATCACATCGTCAACGAGTCGGGACTTGGATTCGTGACGCCGAGCGACGATTTGGAAGAGATGGCATCTCGTATCGTCCAAGCCGCGCGAATGCGCTGGGACCGCGCGGCGGCGATGCGATATGTTCTCGCGAATCATACATGGGTCGTGCGCGCAGGCGTGTATGACGCCCTGATCCGCAGCAAATTCCCTGCGGCACCAGTGGTACGAGCCACATCGCGAACTTTCTGATCGTTTCCGACCCCGACTCAGCGCGACGCAACAGCTGCGTAGCGCTGGCAAGCGGTGCCCTCTCGCCGGTCCCGGGCTTGTCCACGCAGCGAGTGGACATCGGACAGACGAGCATCCTGTGGAGCGCATCGCCGCGCGCTCCCGTAGGCACCGATGTGACCGCACGCCATGTAGCCGTTGTATGGGGAGACGCGATACTCGCCGGCCCGGCTGGAAGGGCAACCGCGAATGACGTCGCGACGAGTTGGTCCGTTGAGCCAGAGTCGCCGGCGGTGTATGACGGTTACTACGCGGCAGCTGTGATTACCAGGGATGGCTGCGTCGCGGTAGGCGCCGACGTCCTGGGTTACTTCCCGGTGTACTACACGGAAGTAGGTGACGTCCTGCTCGCTGGCGCATCGCCTGAACCATTTCGGCATCACCCGGCATTTCGCGAGGCTATATCACTGGAAGGCCTGTTCACCGTGCTGATGTTCGGTGGACCATTCCAGGGACCATGTCTGCTGGAGCGCGTAAGGCGGCTTCGCATGGGCCGGCTGCTGAGGTGGAGGCCCCGTGAAGCGGCACGCGAGATCATGCACTTCGAGCTTCCGACGAAACATCACGATGACGCGTCCTTTGACGATCATCTGGACGCCGTGCACGCCGCGCACGTACAAACCGCGCGGAGGCACCATCCGGCCGGTGAATCGTACGGTCTGCATCTCTCGGGCGGCCTGGATTCCCGCTTTGTGGCAGCCTATCTGCACGCGCAGGGAGCCGACATCCGGGCGCTCACATTCGGCCGCGGGTCCGACTACGAGGCGGAGTGCGCGAGAGCCGTGGCACGCCAGCTGAAATTCTCGCATACGCTCTCGGAGATCGGGTTCGAACACTACCTCGACTTCGCCGCGCGTTGCGTGCGCTGGGAGCATCTCGGCTGCGGGATGGCTACCATGCACATGTGGGGTGCTATCGACCCCTCGCGAAATCTTCCGAACCGTAGCGGGAACGGATACAACCGCAGCCGCGAGCAACCACTGTTTCCTACCGAGTTCCACGCGCTGCGGAAGGTGCTGACGCAGCGTGCCATCCCCGCCGAGACGCTCCGCTCCCTCGCGCGGGGACCGGAGGCTCACGACATTATCGACGGCCTGGTCGAACGGCATGAGTCCGCGTACAACGCGCTGAACGACTCACCTCCAGAACGCGCGTGGCGTCTCTTCACGGAAACGTACGTACGGCATTACGCCGCTAGCGTGCCGTGGCGGCTGTCGTTCGGGTCCTGGCCGGTGATGTGGGAGCTCGACCGTGAGTTCCTCGACGCGTGGATCGGCGTGCCGATCGCTGCAATGGCGAATCGCGTGCTCGTCGAGACGTTGTTGACGCGACGCTTTCCGCGGCTTGCCCGCCTTCCCCTCGATCGCAACGCTCACAGCAGGCGACCTATCGCGCCGTCGCTCGCATATCGCGCTCGCGAGTGGCTATCCTTCCACGCGCCGCGGTGGGTAAGGGAGGCCCGGAAGGCGCGCGAGGGCGGTGCGAGCGCGACCGCCGGCGAGAGGAGACATTTCTACCGGCATTACGATTTCGACAATCCCGGCTGGCGTTCAGTACGCGAAGCAGCCGAGCCGTATCGTTCGCTGCTCGCTGATCAATTTGAGATGCAGGCTGTCAATCTTGTCCTCCCTCCGCCAAACGCTCTTGGAAGCATGCCCAATCCGATGACCGACGGTTTCGCGGCGAAGATGCTGCTCGGACTGATCTCCTGGATGCGACAGCATAGCGGGAGATGATGCATGCGTGTTACTGATCTGCAGCTCGCCGCTCGCGAAGGCCTTACGCGGACATCCGCACGCCTTGCATTCGAAGATCGAGACGCGCCCGACGATATACTGTGGTTCGACCTACCCGCGGCTGTTGCCGGCGAAGTGGAACCGTCGGCGAACGCGTTCCTGCCTTCCGCGCTCGCCCACGCCATGCAGAAGGGCGAACGCCGCGTGGTCATCGATGGTGCGGTGTGTCCGCGGCACCTCGAGGGGCTGCGCACCGTGGCCGCCATTTTCTCCTGGTGGTATCCTGAGCTCACCGCCCCTCAGATCGAAACTACCGTGGCAACATCGGCGCCGACGCCCACAGCCCGCCGATCGGCCATCTGCCTCTCCGGCGGCGTAGACGCCTTTGCGGCGCTCCAGGAGAATCATCTCACAATACCGCGTGATCACCCGGGGTTCGTTCAGGACGCGTTGCTGTATTTCGGACTGAACAGCTACGACTTCGATACCGGGCCCGCGGGTGCCGAGCCGAATCGTGAACGACTGTTGGCGTTCGATGCGCATCGCCAGCGGCTTGAGAAATTCGGCGAACAGACCGGCGTCACACTCATACCAGTGCGCACAAATGTGCGCGCGCTGTACGCTTCGTGGAAGGAGTGGCGCGCCGTGGGTCTAACAGCCGCCCTGGTCGCTGCGGCGCACGCTCTTCCGCATCGCGTGCGCGCGCTGACCATCGCCTCCAACGGACTCGGAATTTCCTCCCACTGGATAGGAACCCATCCGATGCTGGATCCGCATTTCTCCAGTCTGGCGTTGGACGTTCGCACCATGCACTCCACGCTTCCCCGCTGGGAAAAGGTCCGCCGCGTCACCGAGTGGCCCGAAGCGCTCGCAGCATTGCGCGTCTGCTTCATGATCGACATTCCTGGAGACGGAACGCTGAACTGCGGCCGGTGCGAGAAGTGCGTGCGCACGATGCTGGAGCTACTCCTCTGCGGCGCACTCGGGCGGGCGTCGACTTTTCCCGGGGACGACGTCACTCCGGATATGATCATGGCGATTCCATTCGCGAAGCTCGCGAAGCTCTTTTTCCTGCAGTTTAAAGACGGGCTCGCGTCGATAGGACGTCACGATCTCGTACGAGCGATTGACGAGCAGATCGCCATGCAGGATCGTTCCGAGCGGGGCGAGGCACGGCATAGATGGCGCCGGTGGCTCCGCTTCCCATAGCAAGCTTTTTCGCAGTCCAAATCG
Organism: Gemmatimonadaceae bacterium; assembly: GCA_013817545.1. Classification (GTDB taxonomy): domain Bacteria; phylum Gemmatimonadota; class Gemmatimonadetes; order Gemmatimonadales; family Gemmatimonadaceae; genus JACMME01. The sequence continues at coordinate 9,103 of JACDCM010000017.1, forward strand.
TTGCAGCATTGCGTGTTCGGGAACTGTGCTCCATGCGGCGCGGCGCTGGTGTGCGCACGTCGCACAGTCTATCATCACTGTCCGTGATCTATACTTGGTAGCACAGTGATTGAGATCCTCGACCACCTGACATCGGCCCTGGCGGGGCGGTATACCATCGAGCGCGAGCTAGGCCGCGGTGGCATGGCTGTCGTGTACCTGGCGCAGGACGTAAAGCATGAGCGCCCGGTCGCCATCAAGGTGATGCTTCCCGAAGTCGTTGGGGAAGACGGCGCCGAACGGTTCAAGCGCGAAATTCAGCTCGCGGCGAGGCTCAGTCACCCGCACATCCTCACGGTATTCGACTCTGGCGATGCTGACGGGCTCTTTTTCTACGTCATGCCGTACGTGGAGGGCGAGTCTCTGCGCGACGCAATCGCGGCGCAACGCCAGCTCGGCATCGTCGAGGCCGTCGCCTTCACACGCCAGGTCGCTGAAGCGCTCGACTACGCGCATGCGCAAGGCGTGGTGCACCGCGACATAAAGCCCGCGAACATCATGCTGGCGCGATTCCGTGTACGCGGTGGGGGCCTGGGTGGACGCACTCCGATGGTGACGGACTTCGGCATCGCGCGCGCGATGAGCGGTGACGCATCCAAGCGCCTCACTTCCACCGGTCTTCTGGTTGGCACGCCGACGTACATGAGTCCCGAACAATGGGGTGGCGGTTATCCGGTGGACGGGCGCAGCGATCAGTACAGCCTTGGCTGCGTCCTGTACGAAATGTTGATCGGAGATCCGCCGTTTACCGGTTCGTCACCAATGGCGGTCCTCGCGCGCCACACATGCGATGCTGTGCCGTCCTTGCGCGTCGTTCGATCAACCATTCCGGAGGCGCTGGAGCAGGTAATCTTCCGCGCGCTGGCAAAGGTACCGGCCGATCGCTTCGACTCGATGGGCGACTTCGCCGACGCGCTCGCGACCGCTACGGAAGCTCCGATCAACTACAGCACGCTCGATCAGTCTGGCCCAATGGCGTCGTCAACTACGACACCGGCGCGGATGCCGGGCGGCAGCAGCATTCCGGGACGCGTGACTCCGGGGACCTTGCCAGCCGGGGCGCCGAAGTCGGGGCTGGCGCTCTTGAGGGGCAGCGGCGGGAGGCTTCGCGCAATGCTGGTCGGGGTCGCGCTGGTCGCGCTTACCAGCGTCGGCGTGGCCAGCTTCCTGTCGAGGCGAGATCCCGCGGTCATGGAGCGCGTACGCCTGGTGGTTCTACCCTTCAGGCAGACAGGTCCGGTAGGCGATTCAACGTTGGCCGACGGTCTCACTGAAGAAGTCATCTCACGGTTGTCTGGCGTCCCGCGCCTCGGCGTCGTTGCGCGAACCAGCGCCATGAAATACAAGGGAACCACGAAGTCGGCAAAGGAGATCGGCGAGGAGCTCAAGGTAAGCAAGCTCGTCCAGGGAACCGTCAAATGGAAAGGAGGCGACGCTCGCAAGGCCACGGTATCCGTCTCGATCGTCAATGTCGCCGACGAAGAACAGTCGCCAGTGAGCGATTTCGACGCGTCGAGTCTGACTGACTTGTACGGCATCGCCAACGCAGTCGCGGCGAAGCTGGTCACCGGCGAACTGGAGGACAAGGAACGCGCCCGGCTACTCGCAAAACCCACGGGGAATCGGGAAGCCTACCGGGCGTTCCAGCAGGGCAATCATTCCTACAACCGGAGCTGGGATCCCATCGACGTCAGGGCGGCGGTCGCGAAGTACGAGGAAGCAACCCGGCTGGATCCCAAGTTCGCTCTGGCTCTTGCCGCGCTGGGCCGCGCCCATGGCTGGATGTACCAGCTCAACATCGATGCTACCCCCGCGCGCCTGGTGTTGGCCCGACAGTTTATCGACAGCGCTATCTCGCTCGCTCCCGAGCTGCCGGAGGCCCGTCTTGCGCTAGGCCTGTACTACTACTGGGGGAAACGCGATTACGAATCGGCGATGAAAGAGTTCGCCATGGTGCAGCGCTCCCTTCCCAGTAGCGCCGAGACCTTCAACTTCATGGGCAACGTCAGTCGTCGAAAGGGCGATTTGAGGGACGCTGTGGTGAGTTACGGTCTTGCGGCGGACCTCGACCCGCGCTCGCATCAAACCCTGTTCAACCGGGCCGAAACGCTGATGTTTTTGCGGGAGTTTGCCGTGGCCGAGCAGTTGGTCAACCGCGTCCTCGAGATCGCCCCTGATTTCATCGACGGGTTCATCCTCAAGGCAACGCTGCAGATTCACGGGCTGGGCGACCCCGCTGCGGCGCGAAACATTATCGACAGCCTTGCGGCGCGGATTCCACCAACACGCTGGCGCCCGACCGGCCATCATTGGGACGCTGGTCTGTTCCGCATAATCGATGATAACCTGGCTAGCGTGGAGCGCCGGACCGTACTCAACTCGTTCGGGTTGGACACCTCTCACCACTACAGCGCTCGCGCAGAAGCATATCGGCGGTTTGGGAAGACGACGGAATCCAGCGCTCTGTACGATTCCCTCGCCACCTTCATGGAAGCCACGGTTAAGCGCCATCCGGAATGGCCGGGCGCGCACGGCCAGCTTGCGCTTGCTTACGCCGGCCAGGGGCGCGAGCTGGAGGCCGTTCGCTCCGCTGAGCGCGCAGCTGAGATTCTCAACGAGACGAACGACGCACTGGACGGTCCCCAGTGGATCACCAACGTGGCGGTCGTCTATGCGAGGGTCGGTAATGTGGACAAGGCCATCGAGTGGCTCGACAAAGCGATGCGCATTCCTTCCCGGCTTTCACCGAAGTGGCTCGCCCTCGATCCCGTGTGGACGCCGATTCGGCACGATCCACGCTTCCAGAACCTCATTCGTAAGCCGCCCCCGTTGCGCGAACGCACCGGGCAGGTAATCGCTATGGATCCATAGCCGATTGCATGAAACTGGTGTGCTGGCGCTCGTGCCCGATGATTGGTGGGTCGCATGGGAACGGCGGCATCAGATATTGTCGCGGCTGGCCACCTACTTCCCCGTGGCCTGGATCTCGCCCGCGATGCACTGGACCTCATGGCTGGCGCATCACGCTCGTCCATCGCGCCCGCAGCGGCAGGCCGCACCCGATACCCGAATGTTCACGATAGCGCCCGCTGACGGAGCCCCCACTGTATACCAGCCGATGGCGCTGCGGCGCGCCGTATTTCGACGTCGCGTGAAACGCGGCGCTGACTGGCTTCGACAGCGCGGATGTCGCAAAGTCGAGCTCCAGATCTGGCGGCCGGATTTCGCCGAGGCGCTCGACTGGGTACCGCATGCAACGAGCAGCTACCATATCGATGACGAGTACTCCTGGTCTCATGAGGAGGAAGTGATGTCGCCGGCTGAACGACGCGTTATCGAGCGCGTCGACCGTGTATACGTCACTTCGCTCAAGCTCCTCGACACCAAGGGCGGCATCAACGCGAACACGATTTTTTCTCCGAACGGCGTGGACTACGGTGCCTTTTCCTCTCCCGCACCGGAAGCGATCGATCTCGCACGCATTCCACACCCGCGCGTCGGCTACGTAGGGGTGCTGAAGGTAGAGCTGGATTGGGACCTGCTTACCGCGCTCGTGATGCAACACGCCGAGTGGTCTTTTGTTTTCATCGGACCGGTGCGGGCCGTGCACCATTCGATTCACGAGCCAATCGCGCGGCTCCGTCGACAGCCGAACGCGCATTTCCTCGGCGAAAAGAGTGTGGGCGCACTCCCGGCTTATGTGCAAGGCATCGATGTCGCACTGCTGCCCTATCTGCGAAACGCCTACATGGACGCCATCAATCCGCTGAAGCTGTACGAAGCGCTCGCGGCTGGTACACCGGTTGTCGCGTCACGGATTCGCACCGTTGAGCATTTTGCTTCGGTCGTTACGATCGCCGAAGGCATTGACGACTGGAACGCGGGTATTGCGAGCGCGCTCACCGAGACGTCGCGCGACCGGAAAGCACAACGACAAGCGGTCGCGCGAGAGTACGACTGGGACGCAATCGTCGCCGCGATGGCCCAGACCATGAGCGGGAACCACAAACCTGACGGCTAGGGTTCTTTGGAGTGACCGCGGTGGTGCGCCTCGATCGCGCGTCTGGCCCGCAAGCGGCCGCCCGTCACGCTGGCGGCGATGAAATCGCCAATCCACTGTTCCGGTCGTCCAGCAAGGGATAGGATCAGGTATCGTACCTCACTCCGCAGCGCGAGTCGAAGAAGTGAAAACCTCGACAGGTTGTCGATATTCGCGCCAACGCGCGCCTCGTGCGCACGCCATTCGGCGCTCGCTCCGACCGCCTGGTAATAGTCGCGCAGGTACGCCAGCTGCTGCCGCTCGGGCGGAATACAGTGGGTTACCGCCGCCTGTGGAATCCACCGCCCGCTGGCACCCTCACCCAGCAAGTTCTCGAGCACTTCCGTTTCCTCTCCAATCCCCGTCGGCAACGCAGTTCCGCGTCCGAGACGCGTGTTGTAGGAACGGGAACGCTGTTCCGCGGCGCGGATGGCGAAGTTGGCGCCGAACGGTACGCGATTGTCCGCGAGACCCAACGGGACTGGCTGGGGCCCAAAATCTCGCGCTGCGTACGCCGTGCCGACGCGACCGGCGACTCGCGTCAGCCATGCTGGCGGATGGCCATCGAAGCGTGGAACGATCGGTCCGCCGAAGAGTGCGCACTCGGGCCATTGGCCAAATGCCTCGGCATAGGAAGTGAGCCATGCTCGATCGACCACGCAGTCGTCGTCGGTCCACAACATGTATTCGCCGCGTGCAGCTGCCACCGCGGCGTTTCGTGCGTGAGACAGGCCTGCATTGTTTTCGTGGACGAGACGAAGCGGAAGCACGCCGTCGAAACTCGCGGCGACGGACGATGTGTCGTCGTTGCTTCCGTTGTCCACGACAAGTACTTCCCAGCCCGACCCAGGCGGGGGCGCGCAGTTTGCGAGCGATGCAAGAGCGCGTCGCAAACTCGCCGCGCGATTGCGCGTGCAGATCGCCACGGTCAGCAACACAGCTCGAGGAGCGCGATTGTCACGCCCGTTGCAACTCCGCGGCGGCCTGTGCGGCAGCAGCGGGCGTAGCCGCCCTCCGAACGAGCGGGCTGCGCCCGGTCCACGCGTCCATGAACCGGCTCAGCTTGCCATGATTGTTATCGAGCACAACATGTGAAATGCCGAGAAGCATACACAGAATGTGACCATGCAGGCGGTCGGTTACGACAACGCGCCCGTCACTTAGCAGCCGAACCCCGCGCTCCAGTCGCGTACGAGCAATGCGGGGATAGGTGCTCGAGAGTAACGATCCCAGGATGCCGGTCACGCGAGGGCGCCCGACGATCTTTCTCGCCAGGCCGTTATGAAGCTGAACGAGCATAGTTGGATGTTCGTCAACCCAATCAACATGATGCGCTGATGCGGATACAGCGGCGTCGCTCGGCCACTGATCTTCGCGATCGTGCCGCTTGAGCCACACGACGTCGTGCACCGGCTCGCCGCGCCGGAACAATGGGTGTAGTCCGAATGCCATATCGGGCGCCATCACTGACAACGCCGAAAACTCCCGCTGTGCAATAGCGAGACTGGCCGCGTCACGAAGCATCAGCGTCAGACGCGGGTGGCGATTGAACACTGTGCGGACTCGCGCAAGGTTTGCGGCGCTCTGGAAGTGGATCGACTGCGACAGCTGCACGATGGAGTTTCCCGGGAAGTCCGAGATCACGCGCTCGCGAAAGAGTTGATGGTTCTCCCAGACATCGCCGAAGTTCCCGCCGCCGGACAGCAGGATTACGCCATCGCCGACCCGCCGAGCGAGTGTGAGCCGATCGTACGTGCGGAAGTCGCATGTGTAGCGAGGCGCCGGCGCGCCGATACGATCGAGCGACGCAAGCTGTCCCAGCCAGATCGCGCTGTCGCCGACATTCGAGTGCGATGGAAAATCCAGCATCGCCGTTGCGCTCGCCGGCGCCATCAATGTCCGCAGCGCATCGTCCACCTGGCGTTGCATGCCGGACAGCAGCGCGTCGTGATCGTTCACGGGCTGGATCGCTCAATGCGTGGATTCAGCCATACGCGGCCTGCCGAACCGTCGGGGCTATCCACCGATACGAGCAATGAAGGCCCGCGTAGCCACTCGCGGTGCAGCGCGCGATCCCACGCTACGCCCTGCAGGCGGTACATGCCTCGCCCCACGTTCAAGGAAAGCTCCACGTCCACCGCGAACGGTCCCGCGGCCGGAAGTTTCAGTACGGAGGCGCGCTGGTGCGCAGCCCCGACAATCTCCTCACCAGGCAGCGACCACACGCGCACTCCAAGCGCGAGGCCATCTGGCACTTGGTCTGTCACCTCTCCGCGAAGGCGCAGCGCAATTCGCTCACCAGCCCTCAGCTGGCGCACGCCATCGCCGCCGTCGAGCTCGAGGTGCTGTATCGTTACCGGGCAGCCGTCGTCGGCGGCGACGGTATTCAGGTGCACGCCTTCGATGTACTTTGCCACACACTCAGCCGCCGGTCCCTCGAACGCCACGGTGCCTTGCGAGAGGAGAATGGCTCGATTGCAGAGCGACGCTACGCGTTCGAGTTGATGCGACACCACCACTACAGGCGTTCCGCGCCGGACAACCTCAGACAGCCGCTCGAACGCTCGCTGCTGAAAAGCACGATCACCCACCGACAGCACCTCGTCCACCAGCAACACATCGGGATCGAGATGCGCGGCGACCGAGAAGCCGAGCCGCGCGTTCATGCCGCTCGAGTAATGCTTGATGGGAGTGTCGATGAACTCCGGGAACCCCGCGAACTCCACGATCTCGTCGAAGTGCCGGGCGATCTCAGCTCTTCGCATGCCCATGATCGCGCCCTGCAGGAATACGTTCTCCCGTCCCGTGAGCTCAGGATGAAATCCGGCGGCGAGCTCGATCAGCGCGCCGATGCGGCCAGTCACACGTATACTGCCGCGATCGGGCCAGAGAATTCCGGAAAGAATGCTTAGCGCTGTGGACTTACCGGCGCCGTTCGGTCCGATAATGCCGAGCACCTCACCCGGCGCCACGGTGAACGAGACGTCGCGCAGGGCCCAGAAAGCGTCAGCATCCTGCTCACCGCCTCGACTGAACAACGAGCGAACGAGCGACGGCGCAAGCTCGCGCAGCGTGTCAGCGCGTCTGCCACGGCGAAATTGTTTCCATACTCCGTCAGCGACGATCGGGGCACCAGTCATGCGCTCAGACTACCCACTCGCGCAGCAGACGACGTTCCCAGCTCGGGATCCAACGCCAGAGCAGCGGCGCATCGCGCAACCGGCGCACCCGAGACAGCAACCGTGACATGCGCGACGATCGCTTCACCGACTTATCGACGGCGCGCACGATATCATGACGACCTTGGCGCTCCGCCAGCGCGCGCACGAACGCAAACTGCTGAACGTCAGCCTCGGTGTGGCAGTACACCCGTCCCGCCCTCTCAAGGTCGAGCGCGCGGGAGTGGAACGTAGTGCACCGGTCCAGCGCGCCCAGCGCGGAGAGGGCGAGCATGGTGCGATAACAGCGCTTGCACGCGCCACAGTTGGTGCCGTCCGCAGAGCGGTAGCATACGCGCAGGTGTCGCAGCGCAAGCGCGGATGCCGCGATGTACTCCGTCTTCTCGACGCGGGTCCAGCCGGGCCCGTCATGTACAATGCGCACTCTGTCTGATGTGAACAGCGGATCCGTGATGGGATGCGATCCCCACGGTCGCATGTGACGATAGCCGGCGGACGACGGGATGAGCACCGTACTGAAAGCGTGGCCGAGAGCGTGTGCTACTCCTGCCAACCCCGCCCCGTGAGACAACAGGGTCCAGTCGGCGCTGGCGAACCGTGTTTGCCTGAGGTTGGTGACGACGGGGAGCAAAGGGACACCCAACTCGCGCGCCACCGTCTGGTTGGACTGCAACGCGGTGCTCCAGGCATGCGCGTTGGAGATCTCGATGTCAAACCCCCACACGAAGATCAACCCGTGAATGGTCCGGCGGTCGGATGTATCCTCACCGGTGACGTGCCGCAGCGCGGTAAAGAACGAGTCGACTCCACCAGAAAAAAACGCTCCTGTTCGCCCACCTGCATCGCCGGATTCGTGCGAGACAGGCGCGGTGATGCGACATGGGCTCAGCTGCGGATACCACGCCGTCCAGATGCGTACCAGCTCATGTGCGTTGGCGAGGAGCTGCGCGCTTGCCGGAACCTCCAGCTCGAGCGACTCGCCCAGTGTTACCGCCAGCGGTGCGAGCCACGCGAGCCACGGATCTCCAGTGACGGAAATGGCATTGAATTCCGCTGGCACATCCAGCCAGTACTCTTCGGGGCCCGAGGGGTTGGAGTCGTACGTTACTTCCGCGCGCAAACGCACCAGATCACGCGCACGGGGCGAATCCGCAATCTCGACCGCGCGCACGCGCATCCGTTCAGGCCAACTCGGCGAAGCGCCGCTCGCTTCGGCGAAATACAGTCCACGCACCCGCGAGAACCGCAAGCGACACGAGCGCCACCATGCCAAATCCGGCACTCAGCGCGCGGTCGCGCACCAGCACGTCGCGATAGGCCTCAATGATGTGGGTCATCGGATTGAGGGTGAGAATCTCACCCAGCCGTCCGCCCGCAAGCTGCACCGGATACACGACCGCGGTAGCGAACATCCACACGCCGATGAAGAGATCGAACAGGTGCCTCACATCTCGCCAGAAGAGATTGGCGGCGGCCAGCAGCAGCGCGAGCGCAGCCGTGAAGGCAAGCTGCACCAGAAGCACCAACGGAAGAAGCAGGGCCGCCCAGCCGATTCCGACGTCGTAATACCACAACAGCACTGCCGCGAGGAGCATTGCGACAGCAAAATCCATTAACGCCGTGCACACCGCGGCGATGGGGAGAACGGCGCGCGGAAAGCTCACTTTGGTGACGAGGACAGCATTGGACGAGAGCGAGCTTGTTGCTTCGCGCAACGCGGCGGCAGTGAGAGTCCACGCTGCAAGTCCGATGTAGGCGTATAGCGGATACGGCATCCCGACGTCGACGCGCGCGACCCGCGTAAACACCACGGTGAACATCGCCATCTGCAGCAGTGGCGTCGCAAGCGCCCAGGCGATTCCCATGATCGGCGTGCGGTACCGTACGATGAGATCGCGCTCGACGAAGGACCAGAGCAGCTCACGCGCGCCGATCAGCTCGCGCACGGCACCAGGCCCTGCACGTCTCGTTGCGGCGGCGTTGTGGGCCGTCAAATGTATGGGATGGAGGCAGAGGTCAATCGATGCGTGATGGTCAACAAGGTAGGATACGTCAGAAAGCGCGCAGTGGCGACTACATTCCATCTCGGCGCATCCGAAGTGAGGTGGCGCGTTGCACGTTTCGACCGCAATTTTGCGGCTGAACAACGATTTGGAGCGGCTGGGGGCCGTGGTGAAGACCAGCCCGGCTCATGCGCCAGGCTGCTCCGGGGCAGTTCTCATTCTGCGAGGGGGAAGGGAAGTGAGAGGACCCTGTAGACCACTGCCGTCATGAGCGCGGCCGACACACATGCCACCCCGCACGGTCGTGCCGGCCTGGCTGCCCTGTCCCTCGCAGCCCTCGGCGTCGTCTACGGCGATATCGGCACAAGTCCCATTTATGCGTTGCGCGAGGCCCTGCACACCGAGCACGGTGTAGCTCCGTCGCCGGAAAATGTGCTCGGTCTTCTGTCGCTCATTTTCTGGGCGCTCATCATCGTCATATCGATCAAGTATCTCATCTTCGTCATGCGGGCCGACAACTGCGGAGAAGGTGGGATGATCGCGCTCACCGCGCTCGTGACGCCGACCTCCGATCGAATGCGCCGCCGGCACCGGCTCCTTGTCCTGGTGGGTCTCTTCGGCGCGTCGCTCCTGTACGGCGACGGGATGATCACGCCCGCTATCTCCGTATTGAGCGCGGTAGAGGGGCTGGAGGTCGTGACTCCCGTCTTCAGTCCGTACGTCGTCCCGATTACGATCGTAATCCTGATCGGCCTCTTTCTGGTTCAAAGCCGTGGTACCGCTCGCATCGGCTCGGTCTTCGGCCCGGTCATGCTGCTCTGGTTCCTGACGCTCGGCGTGCTGGGCGCGGTCCAGCTCGTCCAGCACCCGGGCGTGCTTGCGGCGGTGAATCCCGCGCACGGTGTGCGTTTCTTCGCCGACAACGGCTGGCATGCTTTCCTCGTCCTCGGCTCCGTCTTCCTCGTGGTGACCGGCGGTGAGGCGCTGTACGCCGACATGGGGCACTTCGGCCTTCAGCCAATCCGGTTTTCCTGGTTTGGCTTCGTGCTTCCCGCGCTTCTGCTCAACTACTTCGGTCAAGGCGCGCTTGTCCTCGGCGACCCCTCGGCCGCCGAGCATCCATTCTTCCGGCTTGCGCCGAACTGGGCGCTGATACCCCTTGTGGCGCTCACAACAATGGCGACCGTGATTGCGTCCCAGGCAGTGATCTCGGGGGCGTTCTCGCTCACGCGACAAGCGGTGCAGTTGGGCTACCTGCCACGAGTCGACATCGAGCACACCTCTGCGACCCAGGTCGGTCAGATTTACATCCCGGGGCTCAACTGGCTGCTCATGCTGGCCTGCATCGGACTGGTGCTCGGCTTCGGCTCGTCGAGCAACCTCGCGGCCGCGTACGGTGTCGCCGTCACAACCGACATGGTGTTCACGACAATCCTGTTCGCCGTGGTCGCGCGATCACGGTGGCAGTGGAGCCTGCCTGCGGTCGTCGCGCTCGCCGCGGCGTTTCTCGTAGTGGACCTCGGGTTCTGGGGATCCAGCCTTTTGAAGATCCCGAGTGGTGGCTGGTTCCCGCTCGTAATCGCGACATTCGTCTTCACGATCATGACGACCTGGAACACCGGCCGCGGCATACTCGCTGAGCGGCTGCGCGAGCGCGCGGTGCCATTTGAGCAGTTTCTGCTGAGTCTAGAGTCAGCACCCCCTATCCGCGTAGAGGGGACGGCGATCTACCTCGCGCGGAGCCCTGCGACGGTGCCGCACGCGCTGCTCCACAATCTCAAGCACAACAAGGTGCTGCACGAGCGCGTGGTACTCCTTGCGCTGCTCACCGACGCGAAGGCGCACGTGCCTGACGCCGAGCGAGTGCGCGTGGAGTCTCTCGCGTCGGACATCTACCGCGTGGTTGCCCATCACGGTTTCACCGAGGACCCCGAAGTGCCCGCCGTGATTGAGCAGCTCCGGCTTCAGGGGCTGGAGATCGATCTGGCGCATTCCACCTTCTTCCTCGGACGGGAGACGCTACACGCGACCGATCGTCCAGGGATGGCGCTCTGGCGGGAGCGACTCTTCGCGCTCCTCTCACGCAATGCGCGGCGGGCCACGAAGTTCTTCCGCCTGCCGCCCGACCGCGTGTGTGAATTGGGGACGGAAATCGAGCTCTAAGCTGGGGCAGGCAGGTACGTGAACGCGCGTTGTATCTTTAATCATGCCCTCAGGATCACCTCGCCGCCGCCGCACCGGCCGGCCCGCAAGAAAACAGGAGCACTCCTCAGAGCCCACGTCGCGCAACGCATATATGGAAACGCGTGCGTGGCTTCTCAAAAAGCACGGGCCCGTCTGCGCATACTGCGAGCGGAAGATCACGCCGAGTCTCATCACGCTGGATCACGTGACGCCGCGCAAGGGAATGACAGCGTATGACCGGCGCGCCAACCTCCTGCTCGCATGTCCGGCGTGCAACATGGACAAGGCGGACAAATCCTTTCTCGCATTCCTGCTTGCTCGAAAGTCTCGCGCGGCGTCGGTGCTCCGTTATGGAGAGCACCTCAGCGGCATGCTAATCAAGCTTGCGAGTGAGATCGCGGGGCCGGACGCGACCGCACGGGCCGCGAGGCTGGCGGACCCGGAGTATCCATATCTGGATTAACGGCTGCCGGAGTCTCCTCTCCGCAATTCATCCCGTTTCCAATAATTCTCTTGGTCAATTTTCACCCTCAACGGGCGCCAAGGATGGTAAGGCCGAGTGTCCTGAAGCCAGGGCTACGGCACGTTCGGCTTCTGCTCGATGACGACGAGCGTCGCACGCGCCTTCTCCATCTGCTCCCGCACCGCGTTCGGACCGGTGCCGCCCGCGATCTCGCGCTGGCGCACGGAGCGGTCCGGGGATAGCGCTTCCGTCACGTCAGACTCGAACAGGGCATGCGCTTCCTGGAACGCGGAGAAGGGAAGCGCCGACAGCTCTCCGCCGCGAGACTCCGCGCGCCGAATCATCGTGCCCACGGCGCCATGTGCTTCGCGGAAGCTCGCTCCCTTCCTTACGAGGTAATCGGCAAGATCCGTGGCCATCATACTGCTCGAGCAGGCCGCCAGCATCTTCCGCGTCTGGAAGTCGCACTCGGCCAGCGTGCCCGCTACCGCCGGCAATACCAGCAGGAGCGTGTCCACCGCGTCGAACAGCGTCCGCTTGTCGTCCTGCAAATCCTTGTTGTAGCTGGACGGAAGTCCCTTGAGGGTAGCGAGCAGCGACGTGAGGTTGCCAAGCATGCGGGCCGCCGAACCGCGGGCCAGCTCGAGCGCGTCCGGGTTGCGCTTCTGCGGCATCATGCTCGAGCCTGAGGTGAATCGCTCGCCGAACTTCACGAACCCGAATTCACTCGACCCGTAGATCAGGAGATCCTCAGCGAGCCGCGACAGATGCGTCGCGATCAGCGTGGCCGCAAAGAGCATCTCGGCGATGAAGTCGCGATCGCTGACCGCGTCGACGGAGTTTGCGCTCACCGCCTCGAAGCCGAGCGTTCCCTGAAGGAGAGTGCGCGAGACGGGATACGCCGAACCGGCAACGGCGCCGGCACCGAGTGGAAGGACCGCGGCACTCTGGCGAGCGCTCCGAAGCCGGGCGCGATCGCGGTCCAGCGGCCAGAAGTGCGACAGCAGCCAATGCGCGCCCAGGATGGGAATCGAGCGCTGTAGATGCGTGTACGACGGCATGATCGCGTCCTCGAGCGTCTTCGCCTTATCGAGCATGGCGTGCTGCAGGGCGCGCACCGCGCTGTCGAGTCGAGTCGCAGCATCCATCGTCCACATCCGCGTGGCGGTCGCGACCTGGTCGTTCCGGCTGCGCCCCGTGTGCAGC
>JACDCM010000577.1 GCA_013817545.1 Gemmatimonadaceae bacterium
GCCATGCAGCGCAAGCTCTACGGGCTCAGCGTCGTTGTCACGAACTCGACGGCGGCCGGCAAGGCGCTGGTCGGTGACTTCCGTGGGAGCGCCCGGATCTATCGCACCGGCAGCGCGTCGATCACGCTGCACGACAGTCAGCCGCGGGACGTGAGCGGGACGATGTACGCCGACTATCGCTTGAATCAGATCGTGATCAGGTGCGAGATGCGTGCAGAGGCGGTCGTGCTTCGTCCGTCGGGCTTCGTGCGAGTCGGCCCGGCGTAGTGAACAGCGGAGACGCTCTGGGCTTGCTACCTGACGTCCCGCGCAGGCCGGGGCGGGTGGTGCTGACATTCGCCGCCCTCCCCGGCGCACATGAGCGAGCGCCGGTTACGCCGGGAGTTGACAGACTCCGCGCGGGGGCATTCGTCAGTGAAGGCGAAAATCAGCGGATCGGATCGGTCCGGTCGTCGCGCCCGTAGTCGGGTCCGGCCGGTCGATTAGCGGTGTCGCCCTCGATGCCGCCGCCGTAGTACGAGCCAACCTCGTCGCGATAGGCATCGTCGCGATACGTGTTCTCGTCGAACTCGGGCGCGTTCTGGATCTGATCCTTCGTCTGGCTCACGTGCACGCGGCGCTCCTCAGCGTCCACGCGCTCGATGACGCCCGCCGGCAGAAGCACCTTTTTGCCAAAGATCCACGGTCCGGTGTCCACCACGATGTAACTTCCCGAAACCTCGTTGGTGGCCTCGTGCACCTTGCCGATGCCGCCGTCGGCGGCTTCGACGTCGAAATCGGTCAGGTCGGTCTGGCTCCATGAGTCGTCCTGATGATTCCAGATGGTGCGGTCGGAGGCTGTGCGATCCATCATGTCGGATTCCCTCTTCCATGTGTGGTGCTTCCGACGGGTGCAATTACTGTGCCGCGCCGTCGGCGTCTCCGCGGGTACGCACTAGTGTACGCGGGTACAAAGCCGCATATGGAGCGCTTACCCGTGGATATCACCGTCTACCTACCCGACGAGCTGGGCCAGTGGCCAAGGACAACGGCGTGAACCTGTCGCGCATGCTGCGCGATGCCGTGACCGAGGATCAGTTCCAACGCACGGCGATCGAGGCCACGAGCGCCACGGCCACCGAGCATACGCTCGACATCGAAGGTGACCAGGGCGCCTACACGCTGCGATTCACGGGGACGCGCATCGCCGCGGCCGCGGGCGGTGACGTCGAGGTCTACCTGACCGAAGACGAGGACGTCCTTGTCTATGAAGCCGGCGAGGAGCGCTACTCGATCCTCACCGATGTCGAGGACCTCTCCGACTGGCTCGGCCGGGACGCTGTACGCGGACTACCGGCTCAACCAGATCGTCATCCGGGCCGAGATGCGGGCTGAGGCGGTCGTGCTTCGTCCGTCGGGCTTCGTGCGGGTCGGTCCGGCGTAAGCGAACAGCGGGGCGCTCTGGGCTTGCTACCTGAGCGTCCCGCGCAGGCCGGGGAGAGTGGCGCTGGGTACTCCGCCGTTTTCCCCGGCGCACCTGCTACTAACCCGACGCTTGTACCTGTCGAAGGGGCAGCTGGTCGATGTCGAGGGTCGCCTTCAGACCCGCCAGTTGGATGACGACGCCGGAAAGCCGCACTCGATCACCCAGAAGGCCCGCGCGGGCTCGTGCTACCGTCGCGGCATGAGCCGAAGAAGGAGTACGCCAAGGTGGCGCAGGCCGTGGCCGAGGCGCCTGACGCTTGCTCCGGCGGCGTTGGGCCCAGCCTACGTCCAACTTGTCGCAGTCCATGTACCAACGCGGAGGCTGCTCTGTCGAAGGGGCAAGCCCCACTTGGTGTCTACGAGCTTGCGTTCCTACCGGCGTCCATCCAGCCGGTTAGGTGGTGCGGGAGCGCTGTGGCACAATGCCGGTCGAGTTATCCGCTCTGTTTGAGCGTGAACGTGCGCCCGTAGCTCAGTGGATAGAGCAGCTGACTTCGGAGCACCCCAATCGGTACGGTGTGCTACCACGAGTGGGAGACGGCCCAAAATCGGTCGAGTTATCTGCTCGCTTTGAGCACTTCGCCACCGTCAGCGCGGTTGTGTCGGCCGCGCTTTGGCGAACCGCCAGCTGCGCCCCTCGATGTCAACCGCCACGTATGACGTGAACCCTTGGCTCGTCACGTCCTGCACGATCGTGGCCCCCTCCTCTCTTGCTCGGGCGAGGTGAGCCT
>JACDCM010000578.1 GCA_013817545.1 Gemmatimonadaceae bacterium
CTTGCGCGCATCGCGAAGGATGGTGGTAGCGGGGCGGTGGCCGATCTCCAACTGCCCGGACTAATAGGCAAGACGACCAGACAACGGAACCCAACTATAGCGGCGGAGATTCGCGCCATGATCTCGTCGGCCTCGGTCGCGGGCATAGTGGGAGCATCGGAGGCCATGATGGCGCGCCCGGATTCCACTTCCCTTCTTTCAACAATCGATGTGCCTACTCTCGTTATTGTCGGCAGTGAGGACGTGCTTACGCCGCCAACGGAAGCCGAGGCGCTTTGTGCCGCGATTCCGTTTGGCGAACTGCAGATCATTCCGAAGGCAGGCCACAGCCCGTGCATCGAGCGCCCTGCCGCCTTCAATCAAACGGTGAGCGAGTTCTTGTCAAAGGTCAACACTCTCTCGTAACGAGCGTCTGGTCGCTTTCAATCACACCGTGTGCGAGTCTTGTGAAAGTTGCCCGTTCCCGGGAACCGCGAACCGCTCAGTACCAACCGAGCACCTGGCACCGAACACCGGACTCGTGGCGGTTAAAATTCCCGACAGCCGCTGCCTTTAGCGTAGCGCGCTCGGCGGCGGCCTGGATAGATTCATCCCGCTTACGCCGATCCTTCCACAGCCTCCGGAGCCGGATGACCGCCGCAGTCGCTACGACCCCTTCGATTGAATCACTGGAGAAAACGGCGCGTCTACTCCGCCGCAATGCGCTCCGTATGATCGCTGACGCCAAGAGCGGCCACCCAGGTGGCTCACTTTCGTCGGCGGAGATTGTTACCGCTCTGTATTTCGGTGGAATTCTCAGGCACGATCCAGCTAATCCGGACGATCCGGATCGCGACCGCTTCATTCTCTCAAAGGGCCATGGCGTGCCGATTCTATATGCGGCGCTCGCCGAATCCGGGTACTTCCCTGCCGAAGAGTTGAAGACGTTTCGCCAGGTAGATTCCCGCCTGCAGGGCCACCCAGTGCTCGGAACCGTTCCAGGTATCGAGGCATCGACCGGCTCGCTCGGACAGGGGCTATCAATCGGAATCGGCCATGCGGTTGCCGGCCGTCTTGACGGTAAGCAATTCCACACCTTCGTCGTTCTGGGTGACGGCGAATGCCAGGAGGGGCAAGTGTGGGAGGCAGCGATGGCGGCACCGAACTTCGAACTCGACACACTCACCGCGATCATCGATGCAAACCGGTACCAACTGGACGGGGCGGTTGAAGACATCATGTCTCTTGCGCCCATCGTCGACAAGTTCGCCGCGTTCGGATGGAATGTGCTGGAAATCGACGGCCATGATATGAGCGCAGTGGTTGCAGCTCTTCTCCAGGCGAAAGCCCACCGTGGCCAGCCAACCTGCATCGTCGCGCACACAGTCAAAGGCAAGGGCGTCACGTTCATGGAGAACGACAACGAGTTCCACGGCAAGGCGCCCAACAAGGATCAGCTGGAAGTAGCGTTATCACAGCTTGCTTCCTGACGCAATGACCAATTCCAAGAGCGGTTCATCAACACAGAAGATGCCAGGAAAGAATCTCCCCCTCGGGCGGGCGACGCGTGAAGCGTACGGCGATGCGCTGCTCGAGCTCGGCAAAGCGAACAAGGACATCGTAGCTATCGATGCGGATTTGGCCAAATCCACATTCAGCTGGACATTTGGCAAACAATTTCCCGAGCGCTTCTTCAACATCGGGATTCAGGAAGCCAACATGGTCGGCATGGCGACCGGGCTGGCGTCCAGCGGCAAAATCCCCTTCATCTCGAGCTTCGCGGCCTTCGTCCTGTGCAAGGGTTTCGACCAGCTTCGAATGGGAGCGGCGTATCCTCACCTCGGCATCAAGGTGATAGGCTCGCACGGCGGTATCTCCCTGGGAGAAGACGGCGTGTCGCAGCAGTCGGTAGAAGACGTAGCGCTGGCATGCGCGCTGCCGGGCTTCGTCGTCTGCATTCCGGCTGACGAACATGCGATGAAAAAAGCAGTGCACGCGGCTGCCGCCCATCCGGGCCCGGTTTACCTCAGGCTAGGCCGGCCCAAGGCGCATGTGCTGTACGGGCCGGATGTGGAGTTCGAGTTCGGTCGCGCCATTCAGCTGCGCGATGGACAAGACCTCACGATCGTGGCGAATGGGTTATTGGTCGCGCAGGCCGTGATGGCGGCGGACACGCTTGCGGAGAAGGGGATAGAGGCTCGTGTGCTTGAC
>JACDCM010000579.1 GCA_013817545.1 Gemmatimonadaceae bacterium
AATCGTGGATAGCCACATCTCGAACTCAGTGATCGGTATCCGCTCCTTCATAGATCGCGGAACGCGAATCAACAGGGCAGTTCTCATGGGAGCCGATTACTATCGCTGGGCGGACGAGGAGGCGCGCGGAAGCGTTGGAGGCCCGGCCTTTCCTGGAATAGGTGCAGATACGCGGATCGAGAACGCGATTGTCGACAAGAACGCCTCCATAGGAAGCGGCTGCGTCATCGCCAACGAGGCTGGGACGCAGGAAGGCGAAGGACCGGGCTTTTACATCCGCGACGGCATCATCATCATCGTCAAGAACGCCGAGATTCCCGACGGCACGGTTATCTGATGGAGTGCGAGATTGCCGCGGCGCCTCGCAGTGACTGTGGCTGGAGTACCTTTTCCCCACCGCTATGCGCATCGCGCTATTGACGAATGAATACCCGCCGCACGTCTACGGCGGGGCGGGCGTTCACGTCGAGTATCTCTCCCGGGAACTGGCACGCATCGAGAGCGGCGCACACGCGGTGGACGTTTTCTGCTTTGGAGAGCAGCACGAGACGCAACGCAACCTTCGCGTTCGCGGCGTCGCACCAGCTTTGCGTTTTACGGCGCAAGACCCTCGACATGCGAAGCTGCTGGACGCACTCGTGCGCGACCTCGCCATGGTTGGAGCGGTGGAATCGCCCGACATCGTGCACTGCCATACATGGTACGCGCATCTCGCCGGATGTCTCGCGCGGCCGCTCACCGGCGCCAAGCTGGTGCTGACCACACATTCACTCGAGCCGCATCGGCCGTGGAAGGTGGAGCAGCTCGGCACGGCGTATCACACGACAGCGTGGATCGAGCGGACGGCCTACGAGAATGCGGACGGCGTCATCGCTGTGTCGCGCGCGATGAAGGAGGATGTCGAAACGCTATACGGTGTCCCACCAAAACGCGTACGGGTGATCCACAACGGCATAGACCCTGAGGAATATCGGCCGACGCCTGATCCAGCAACGCTGCGCCGGCTTGGCATAGATCCGGAAATGCCGATTGTGCTCTTCGTCGGACGGATCACACGTCAGAAGGGGATTCTGCACCTCGTGCGTGCGATCCGGCATCTACAGCCGGGCATTCAGATGGTGCTCTGCGCCGGCGCACCGGACACTCCGGCGATTGCTGAAGAAATGACGCTGCTCGTTGCAGAGGCGAAGCGTGAGGCGGCCGCGGAGATTATCTGGATTCCGGAGATGCTTCCGAGACAGGACCTCATCTCGTTGTACACCCACGCTGCAGTCTTTGTCTGCCCGTCAGTATACGAGCCTTTCGGCATTATCAACATCGAGGCAATGGCGTGCGAGACGGCGGTAGTCGCAACGGCTGTGGGTGGAATTCCGGAGATCGTTGTGCCGGGAGAGACTGGGCTGCTAATCGCGTTTGAGCCGGAACGTGATGGCTTGGCGGAGCCCCGCGATGCGGAGGGGTTCTCGCGCTCGCTCGCCGCTGGCATCAATGAGTTGATTGGGGATCCTGCGCGAGCCGCGGCGATGGGACGGGCGGGGCGGGAGCGGGTGCTGGCGGAGTTCAGTTGGCTGAGAATTGCCGAGATGACGGTTGAGTTTTATCGGGAGTTGATTGGCGCGGAGCTTCGCCCTACCGCGCCCTCCGTCCGGCAACCCTAGCTGTGGACTCAAGCGCATAACTGCGCTTCCCCAGGACCGCCCTACCGCTCTCCGTCGTTCCCTTTCTTCAAGGTTTGTTTATCAGCTCCCAGCGGCAGTGAACAGTAACGGACACGCGGATCGATGGTTGCACCACCGTTGTACCCGCGTTCGCGACTTCGCCTTGGCCAGATGCTGAGAAAGAAAAATCGCGATCATATCCACTGGCGTCGGTGCTCAGAGAGAGGGTTCTGCCCAGCTGAGCACTCGCGACGGTGCGCACTTCTGGAATCACTGGTCGATCTGACGACGACTGGGCACTCAGAGGGCCGCTTGCGACCAGCCCAAAGATCCATCCAAGGTTACGCATACGGCATCGCATCGGCGGCTCCAGGAAGCGGGCCAACAAACTGGTTATCCGTGGTCTTGAACCAAATCGGCTGGGAGCTCTTCAACTATCCCAACAACACCTCCACCCCCTTCACCACTTCCCTGAACGACATCCCCTTCCCCGCCACGCGAGCAGCCAGCTCGTGCCCCAGCT
>JACDCM010000200.1 GCA_013817545.1 Gemmatimonadaceae bacterium
GGTTGGGCCAGACGGTATTGACGGTCAGTCGGCGCGCACGTCGCCGCAGAGGCGAGTTTCGAGGTTGGGGTAAGGGGGCGGGATTGCGGATTGAACTGGGTGCTGCGTGCGCGTGCTGCGTGCTGCGAACTGCGTCCTGCGAACTGCGTGCTGCGAACTGCGAACCGTAGTGCGTGCTGCGAATTGAGGCATTCTGAATTGCGAGTTTGCACCTGTGGAGCGTTGCGATGTACGAATGAGTAAACTTCCGCAATCCGCAATCCTTGATGATGTCGCGAGTTTCTGAACTTCCTCTCTGGGAGCCCGGCGCAGAGCGCGTGGCGGATGCGAATTTGACGGCCTTCGCAGGCCATGTACGCCGGGGAAAGACGCCTGGATCGGAGAGCGTCACCGACTACGCGTCGCTGTACACCTGGTCAGTCGAGTCTCCCAAGCTCTTTTGGCCCGCGCTGTGGGAGTTCTGCAATGTGATCGCGACGCCATGGCAGGAAGTCGTTGTAGGGCTGGAGCGGATGGCGCCTCCCGATCCCGAGCTTGGGCCGCGCTGGTTTACCGGGGCGCGCCTCAATTTCGCTGAGAACCTGCTGCGATACGGGGACGATCGCGTCGCGATAGTCGCATGGAACGAGCGCGGCCGCCAGCGCGAGCTGACATACGCCGAGTTGAGATTGGAGGTTGAGCGCGTCGCCGGTGCTCTGCGAAGGTACGGGATCAGGCCCGGCGACCGTGTCGCGGGCTGGATGCCCAACATCCCGGAGTCGGTTATAGCGATGCTGGCCACTGTGAGCCTGGGGGGCGTCTGGTCATCCTGCTCGCCGGATTTTGGGACGCAAGGAGTTGTCGACCGTTTCGGGCAGATCGAGCCCCGAGTTCTCTTTTGCGCAAATGAATATCAATACGCCGGAAAGAGAATCGACTGTCTGGCTCGCGCGCGGGAGATCGTGAAGGAGATTCCCAGCATCGAGAACGTGGTTGTGGTGAATAATGCAGGGAGTAGCGAGCGGGGGAGTGGGGGATGGGGGGTGGGGAGTGGCGACTTGGA
This sequence comes from Gemmatimonadaceae bacterium, assembly GCA_013817545.1. GTDB lineage: Bacteria > Gemmatimonadota > Gemmatimonadetes > Gemmatimonadales > Gemmatimonadaceae > JACMME01. Next base: position 1,043 of record JACDCM010000200.1, read on the forward strand.
AGTGGCGAGCGAGGAGGTGCGTGCAGCCATCGGGAAAGGCTTTCCCGCGGCCACGTGGTCACTCTTTTCTGATTTGACAATCTCCGGTCATGAGGACGCCAACCAGACGCTCCCCACTCCATCTTCCCCGCTCCCCGCTGTACGTCTGCCGTTCGACCATCCCCTCTACATCATGTATTCCTCCGGCACCACCGGGCTGCCGAAGTGCATGGTGCACTCCGCGGGAGGGACGCTGTTGCAGCATTTGAAAGAGCATGTGCTGCACACGGATCTCAAGCGCGAAGACCGGATCTTTTACTTCACGACTTGCGGTTGGATGATGTGGAACTGGCTGGTTTCCAGCTTGGCGGTTGGCGCCACGATGGTGCTATACGATGGCGCTCCGCTCGCTCCAGAGAAGAACGTTCTCTGGGAAATGGCCGAAGCTGAACGCCTGACTGTTTTCGGGACGAGCGCCAAATATCTCGCGCTCTGCGAGAAGGAAGGACTCGCTCCTGCGCGGACCAACGATCTCAGCTCGCTTCGAACCATTCTCTCGACTGGAAGCCCGCTCTCGCCGAACAGCTATGACTATGTCTACCGGGACATAAAGAGCGACGTTCATCTGAGCAGCATCACCGGAGGCACCGACATCATCTCCTGCTTCGCGGCTGGGGATCCGACCGGCCCGGTGTGGCGTGGCGAGATCCAGCGGCGGTCACTCGGGATGGCCGTTGAAATCCGGGATGATGCGGGAAAAGCGGTCCGCGGACTTCCTGGCGAGCTTGTCTGCACCATGCCGTTCCCCAGCATGCCGATCGCGTTCTGGAACGATCCGACTGGCGAAAACTATCGCTCGGCGTACTTCGAACACATCCCAGGGGTCTGGCGACACGGCGATTGGGCCGAGCTTACCGAGCATGACGGCATCGTCGTCTACGGCCGCAGCGACGCGACGCTGAATCCCGGAGGCGTGCGAATCGGAACCGCGGAGATATACAGGCAAGTAGAACAGCTGTCGGACGTCATCGAAAGCCTCGTAATCGGGCAGGACATCGTGTCCAATGGCGAGCGCGACGTGCGCATCGTCCTCTTTCTTCGATTGCGCGAAGGGCTCACACTCGACGAACCGCTACGCGCACGCATTCGTGCTCAGATCCGCGCCAACACCAGCCCGCACCATGTGCCGGGAAAGATCATCCAGGTGGCGGACATCCCTCGCACTATCAGCAACAAGATCACGGAGCTCGCCGTGCGTGACGTGGTTCATGGACGATCGGTAAAAAACCGGGATGCGTTAGCGAATCCGGAGTCGCTGGAGTTGTTTCGGGGGCTCAAGGAGCTGGAAGAGTAGGAATCGGGAATCGGGAATCGACAGCTAAGTCATTCCCGCACAAGCGTCAGTCACGGACCGCTCGCAGAACGCGTTTTGAGCATAGCCACGTGAATCCCCGAGCACCAACTATGCATTCAATCAGGCTTGCGTTGGAATGAATGATCCAACAACACGCCATCGATTCCCGATTCCCGATTCCCGATTCCCGATTACCTATTCCAAGTAGTTAGCTTTGAACAGTCGTTCGACAGGAGTTTCACAATGAGCAGCATTGTCAGCGCGCCTCCCGGCCTTACTACCACACGGGCGCCTTTCATAGAGCAGGCCCAGCAGACCGGCCAGCTCTACATACATCAGCCGTACGAGCAGTACAGCGACGCCAATCACGATGCCTGGCGCCGGCTTTATACGCGCATGCAGGATCGCTGGGCAAAATACGCGAATCCGCGTTTCCTGCAGGGGCTCGATACGCTTCAGCTGAATCCGGACCGTGTCCCGCAGCTCGAGGAAGTGAATCGGTTCATGGAGCCGCGCACGGGCTTTCGCGCCAAGCCGGTAAGCGGATACGTACCGGCGTTCCTCTTCTTTGATAGCCTGAGACAGCGCGAGTTCCCTACCACGATCACGATTCGGGACGGCGCGACGCTCGATTATCTCCCCGAACCGGATATCTTCCACGATATTGCCGGGCATGTCCCGATGCACACGGATGCCGCATTCGCTGATGCCCTGGTCCGATTCGGCGACTGCGCGCACACGGCCGCGGAGCACGTAGCGGAAGCGCACGACAGCGAGGAAGCGACGCGCCGAGCCACCAGTATAATCACGGCGATGGCCCGGTTTTTCTGGTTTACGGTTGAGTTCGGCCTGATGAAGGGTCCCCAGGGACGCGGAATAAAGGCATACGGAAGCGGACTCCTGAGCTCATATGGCGAGCTGGCACATAGCGTCGATTCACCGAACGTTCAGCGTTACCCAATCCAGCTGGAATGGGTAATTAACCAGAGCTTCGAGATCGACCGGTACCAGCCGCTACTCTTTGTCGTCAATGGCTTCGAGCACCTTTTCGAGCTTGTCGGCGAGCTGGAGCGCTGGATGCGGGATGGAAAACTCGACAACGTCGCTCCCGGCGAGCCGGCGTTGAGCGAGGCGGATGTGATGAGTTTTCTGGAGGCGAAGAGAGACAAGGACTGAAAAAGACGAATGACGAAGGGAAGAGTGCGGATTGCGGATTGACCGCGCGATAAGCGTCGATGCGCGGTCGTAAGTTTTCGTCCGCTATTTGCAGTCTTCTTAGTTGCAACCTAAGTCTTACCCCCGGAGATCCCCATGGCCACCACCATCGCGACCGCGCAGGACCCTTCGGTCGCGCACGACACCTTCCCGATCAACGGGACGGACTACATCGAGTTCTACGTCGGCAATGCCAAGCAGGCGTCGCACTTCTACCGGTCGGCCTTCGGCTACGAGCTGGTAGCCTACCGTGGCCCTGAAACGGGGACGCGCGATCGGGCCAGCTACCTGCTTCAGCAGAACAAGGTGCGAATTGTCCTGACGACGCCCATCCGCGCTGACGGAGAGATCGCCGAACACATCGCGAAGCATGGCGACGGTGTGCGCGACATTGCTCTGTGGGTGGACGACGCGGCCGAGGCTTTCAGGCTGGCGGTGGAACGCGGCGCGAAGGCTGTTCGCGAGCCCGAAGTGCTGCGGGACGATAACGGCGAAGTGGTGATCGCCGCCTTCCGTACATACGGCGACACGATCCACTCACTCGTCGAGCGACGCAATTATCGCGGCTTGTTCATGCCGGGCTTTCAGCCTGTCAAGAGTGCGTTTGCGCCCAAATCGATTGGGCTTCAATACGTGGATCACTGTGTCGGGAACGTCGAGCTCGGCGCGATGAACAAGTGGTGCCAGTTTTACGAGGAGGTAATGGGATTCAAGAATCTCATCTCCTTCGATGACACCGACATTTCGACGGAGTACTCATCGCTCATGTCCAAGGTAGTGTCCAGCGGAAACGAGCGGATCAAGTTCCCGATCAACGAGCCGGCGAGCGGGAAGAAAAAGTCGCAGATCGACGAGTACCTCGAGTTCTACGGCGGACCTGGCGTACAGCACGTCGCCATAACCACGAATGACATCGTGAGCACCGTGACCGCCCTCCGAGATCGCGGCGTCGAGTTCCTTCGCGTCCCGACAACCTATTACGACACTCTGCTCGACCGTGTCGGCCACATCGATGAGGACCTCGGCCCGCTAAAGGAGCTGGGAATTCTCGTCGACCGCGATGACGAAGGTTACCTGCTGCAAATTTTTACAAAGCCCGTGGAAGACCGCCCGACACTCTTTTACGAGATCATCCAGCGCAAAGGCGCGCGAAGCTTCGGAAAGGGCAATTTCAAGGCGTTGTTCGAGGCGATCGAGCGTGAGCAGGATTTGAGGGGGAACTTATAAGAAAGTGGTGATCGCCGGTGCGAATCGATTGCGGATTGCGGATTGGGAGACGATTGCGGATTGCGGATTGCGGATTAACTAATGGTGGAGCTGCGACCACCGCTTGTCCGATGCTGTTTGTCCGCAATCCGCAATCCGCAATCGTCTAGTCACTGTCATTACTTCCAGGTCCCGTTACCATGCCCATTTACCACACGCTCGGCCGAATCCCTCGCAAGCGACACACGGCGTTTCGAAAGCCGGACGGCGGCATCTACGCGGAGCAGCTCATGGGGCACGAAGGGTTCACCGGAACTTCGTCGCTCCTGTATCACATCCATCCGCCGACGACTATCAAGTCGGCGAAGCGGCTGCGAGAGATCACGTATGAGGCTGACGACGACAACACGCTCAAGCACCGGCATTTCAGGACGTCGCAACTGAAGCCGGGGGGGAGCCCGACGCTCGACCGGATTCCGCTGCTCTTCAACAGCGACATCGCGATGCTGTACGTGGAGCCGGACGAGCAGGACGTCCACTTCTATAGAAATGCGCAGGCGGACGAGCTTGTCTACGTTGCCAGCGGTAGCGGGCTTCTTGAATCCATCTTCGGCGACCTGCCTTTCCGTGAGGGAGACTACCTCATCGTGCATCGCGGCATCATGCATCGCTACCGGCTGGACATGAGCGCCCCGACAAAGCTGCTGGTGATGGAGAGCCGGGGGCACGTTCGGTGGCCCAAGCGGTACCGGAACGACTTTGGACAGATAATCGAGGGCGCGCCCTACTCGGAGCGCGACATGCGCCGGCCGCTGCAGCTCGACACGCATGACGAGATGGGCGATTTCAGAATTCTCGTGAAGCAGTATGACGGGCTCAACGAGTTTATTTTGGATCACCATCCCTTCGATGTCGTGGGATGGGACGGCTATTTCTACCCGTGGGCTTTCAGCATCCACGACTTCGAGCCGATTGTCGGACGGGTGCACCAACCACCACCCGTGCATCAGACATTCCAGGGTGATGGCTTCGTAGTCTGCTCCTTCTGTCCACGCCCGTACGACTTTGGTGAGAACGCGATTCCGGCGCCATATAACCACAGCAACGTGGATTCAGACGAGGTGCTGTTCTACGCGTCCGGCGAGTTCATGAGCCGAAAGGGGATAGAGTTCGGGAGCATTACGCACCATCCGGACGGGATCCCGCATGGCCCGCATCCTGGTCGCGCGGAAGCGAGCATCGGCGCCAAGTACACCAACGAGCTGGCGGTGATGATGGACTCGTTTCGTCCTCTAAAAGTCGCCAAGGCGGCGACGAAGGTAGAGGATGCAAATTATCATCGCTCCTGGATCGACGCGCAGCATGGGCTGATTGCACCTGCGAACTTGATTACAGATTGAATCGAAAATCGGGAATGTGAATCGGGACATCAGCTTCGTCATTCGCGCCCAAGCGCGAATTCGTTGGACTCTCGAAACGCAGGTGTGCACACTCCACTGAGGATGCCAAGCACCAATACCCTGTTCCGATTCCAATTCCCCATTCCCGATTCCCGATCTCCAACCATGCGCTTCCCCTTACTTGCTACCCTGATCGTACTCGGCTGCGTTCGCGCCTCGTCGTCAGAAGTTGGCGGCGCGGTGACTCCGTCCGAGGCGCCGATCACCAGTACCGAGCAACTCATTTCGGCGATGCATGCGCGGTACGCAGGTCAGTGGTACAAGACGCTGACGTTCGTGCAAAAGAACACGCAACCGCGCGCCAACGGGGTCAATGACACAACGACATGGCTCGAGGCGGCCGTCGTTCCCGGAAGCCTGCGCATCGATTTCGAACCGAGGGCGCGGGGGAACGGCATGATTTTCCGGAGCGACTCGCAGTACGTCTTTCAGAGCGGAAAAGTAGCGCAGGCTGTCGCCCGACCGCATCCGCTCATGCTGCTCGGCTTCGACGTCTACGCCCAGCCAGCGAGCCGGACCATGACCACGCTGGGCGAGCTGGGCTTCGACCTTACGAAAATGCACGAGGACACGTGGCAGGGGCGGCCAGTTTATGTGGTTGGTGCCGCGGCGGGTGATGCTCGCAGCAGGCAGTTCTGGGTGGACCGCGAGCATCTGTATTTCGTCCGCATGCTGCAGCCCACGCAGGATACGACGCGCATTTCTGAAACGCGCTTCAACAAGTATCAACGGCTCGGCGGGGGCTGGATCGCACCCGAGGTTGAGTTTCTGACGGACGGTAATTTGACTTTCCTGGAGGAGTACACGGAAATCAAAGTGGATGTCCCGCTGGACAGCGCACTGTTTGATCCGAAGCGTTTCGGGACGGTGGAGCACTGGAAGGAAAGGTGAGAACTGGATTGCGGATTGCGGATAAGTGATTGCTGATCGCGAATGCGGATCGCGTATACGTGATAGCTGATTTCTGATTGCGGATTCTGCAGTCAACTCGGCGTGCGACGCGATTCACGCGCCGGATGCCGGCTTGCTGATGACAGAGTCCGCGATCGAGACAGACCGGAGGCGGGCATTGATTCGCTGAAGCCGTTTGCGATT
>JACDCM010000580.1 GCA_013817545.1 Gemmatimonadaceae bacterium
AGGAAGAGCCGGGCGAGCCGCGCGGAAAGTTCGTCGGCGACTTCGCGCAGGCTGAGGAACGTTCCCGACCCGGTTGGGCACTCGACGCGGAAGTCGTCACCGTAATACGCGTGGAACTTCCGCAGCGACTCGACGACCAGGTAGTTCACCGGCATCCAGATCGGCCCGCGCCAGTTGGAGTTTCCCCCAAAGAGGCCGCTGTCCGACTCACCGGGCTGGTACGTCACGGTATGCTCGACCTCGCCAAGGTGCAGGCGGTACGGATGCTCCTCATGGTACTTCGACAGCGCGCGCACGCCGTACGCCGACAGGAACTCGGTCTCGTCCAGCATCCGGCGCAACAGCAGCTTCATGCGGTGCCCCCGCAGGAGCGACAACAGATGCCGGCTCCCCACTCCAGGCACCTGCCAGCGCGAGATCAGGGACGCGAGATCCGGCCGGTACTCGAGAAACCAGTCCATGCGCTTCCGAAACCCGGGCAAGCGCTCGAGGAGATCCGAACTCAGCGTCTCCACCGCGAACAGCGGAATCAGTCCCACCATCGATCGGATCTTGAGGGGCAGCGATTCGCAAATCGAATCCGACGGACGGTCGTAATGGAGCACGTCGTAGAAGAACCCGTCCTCTTCGTTCCACAGGTCGATGCCGTGGCCGCCCGCATTGCGCATGGCCCCGGCGATTTCGAGGAAGTGTTCAAAGAACTTCGTCGCGATGTCCTCGTAGACCGGCCGGTGGAGCGCCAGTTCGAGCGAGATGCGCAGCAGGTTGAGCGCGTACATCGCCATCCACGCGGTGCCGTCGGACTGTTCGATGTGACCGTCCACCGGCAGCTTCGCGCTGCGGTCGAACACGCCGATGTTGTCCAGCCCTAGGAAGCCGCCCTGGAACAGGTTGAGCCCGTGCGGGTCCTTCCGATTCACCCACCACGTGAAGTTGATGAGGAGCTTGTGCAGGATCCGCTCAAGGAAGTCGAGGTCGCCCGCGCCGCCCCGCTGCGCCCGGTCGATCTCGAAGACGCGCCACGCGGCCCACGCGTGCACCGGCGGATTGGCGTCGCCAAAGGCCCACTCGTAGGCGGGCAGCTGCCCGTTGCCGTGCATGTACCATTCCCGCGTCAGTAGGAGTAGCTGCCCCTTGGCAAACTCCGGATCGAGTTCCGCCAGCGGGATGCAGTGAAACGCCAGGTCCCACGCCGCGAACCAGGGGTACTCCCATTTGTCGGGCATCGAGATGATGTCCGCATTGTTCAGGTGTCTCCACTCCCGATTCCGTCCGTTCTGGCGCTCGCGCGGTGGTTCTGGCTGCCCCGGATCTCCTTCGAGCCACTCGTTGACGTCGAAGTAGTAGTACTGCTTGCCCCAGAGCAGACCAGCATAGGCCTGCCGCTGCACCCGTCGCTCGTCCTCGTCCTTCAGCGTTCCGTGCACCACATCGTAGTAGTGGTCCGCTTCCTGGCGCCGCACGGCAAACGTCTGGTCGAAGGACTTGAACGGCGACGCCACGCCGAGCCGCGAGAGCCGCAACCGCACCTCGACTTCCCCGCCGGCCGGAACCGTGCGACGCCAGATGGCGCCTACCTTGGTTCCCGTCTCTTCCGGATTCACGGCCCCCTCTCGACCCTCCACGATGAGGTCGTTCAATCCGTCCTTGAAGAAGCCGCCGGCGTACGTCGTGCCGTTCAGGCGGGGCCCGTTGGTCTCGTTGTCGCAGAACGCGAGTCGATCGGGGGCATCGTAGTGAATGACGAAGTCGCCGAGCACCGGATGCGTGAGGGCGACGGACTGCGCGCCCTTGCGGCGCATGGACGGGCGGTCCGGCCACCGGCCCCACGACCACGTATTGCGAAACCATGTCTGTGGCACGATGACTATCGGGGCATCCTCCGGCCCGCGATTGCAGACGCGCACCCGCATGAGGATATCATCGGGCGTCTGTTTCGCGTACTCGATGAAGACGTCGAAATAGCGGCCAGCGTCGAACGCGCCGGTGTCGGCGAGTTCGAGCTCTCGATCGGCCTTTCCCCGCGCGCGATTGCCCGCGACAAGCGCCTCATACGGGAACGCGGCGTGCGGGTACTTGTAGAGCATCTGCATGTACGAATGCGACGGCGTCGCGTCGAGATAATAGTAGAGCTCCTTGACGTCCTCGCCGTGGTTGCCCTCGGGGCCGGTGAGGCC
>JACDCM010000581.1 GCA_013817545.1 Gemmatimonadaceae bacterium
GCAAATGAAACTTTTCGTCTTTGCAGCCTTTCTTACTGGCCTGATATCCACGAGCGCATCCGCTGTTGCGCAGACCCCCGACGAGCTGGATGAGCCAAAGGAAAACACCGCTGGCCTGATGCTGGGAGCGTATGTCGGAGTGGTTCCGGGCTTCTCGGTAACAGGAAGAGACGCACTGGCCGGAGTGAATGCCAAGCTCGGTACCGGGCCCAGTCTCGGATTGCAGATTGGCTACACTTTTCTGCCGTGGCTGGCGGCATTCGCCAACATCGATCGCTCCGATCATGACAGTCAGACGCCCCTTGGTGAGGACGGCTATTCCCTGCATCACGGAGAAATAGCGGCTCGCTTCCTCTACCATTTACCGAGACGTGGGGGAATCGTTGTTCACGGAGATGTGGGCGTCGGTGCGCGCCAGATCTACAACAAGCGGGCGCGTATCGACTCGGCAGCGGGCCGCTTGATACTGACGGCGCGAGAGCTCAGCCTGGGAGGCGGGGTGCATTATTTTGTAACGCGCAACGTGGCGCTCGACGGCAACCTGCAGTTCGGCTTCGGCAGCTTCAACAAGGCGACTTTGCCTGGGCTGGGCACGCAAAGGATCAAGACCGAGAGCGTTGTAAGTACTCGCCTTCGTGCAGGCATCGCGTGGTACCCATTCGACTACTGACTGGCGATTCGCGATCGCTTGACGGCGGGAATCATGCCGGTAGACGTGACCATCTCGCACATGGATTGGTCTTGTCGGCACTTAATGTTCTTTATGTTTCGGCTTGCGCAAGTCGCGCATCGTTCTATGTTTATACTCTGATGCAGATAGGGAGCACCTTTGGTCTCCCGGTGCATCGTCAATGTTTCGCGCGCTCGCTGCAGATTGCGGGCGCAAACAAGGAGGATTAACAGAGCAATGGAGGACGTAATGATGCGTGTGCGTATGCTTGCCTCGGCGGCGGCGCTTGGGTTCGTCGCGATGACTTCGACCGCTAGTGCGCAGGACTCGGACATGGCGAGGAGTGGTGTACAGTTTGGAATCATGGGCGGCGTGGCGTTCCCAACGGGGGACGGTACTGATGGCGTCTCAACGGGGTACAACATCGCCGGTGTGGTTGGCTTCAATCCCGCGATGTTTCCCTTCGGAATGCGGCTTGACGTGGCATACACGTCTCTTCCGTTTGACACCGATAACACCGCAATCGGCGATGGCGACGTGAAGATTATCGGCGCCTGGCTGAACGCGCTGCTCAAGTTTCCGGCAACCAGTGTGTCCCCCTACGTTCTCGCCGCTCCCGGCTTTGCGAACTTCAAGGCCGATATCGAGAACGCAGACAGCGAGAGTGAGACCAAGTTCGCCGCTCAGTTCGGCGGAGGCATCATGGTCAATCTCTCCGGAATTGCGACGAACATCGAAGCCAAGTACGTGACCCTCTTTACCGAAGGCGACCGCTTGGCATACGTTCCAGTTACCGTCGGCATCATGTTCGGTGGTGGCGGCAGGGGCGGTTCCATGGGGAGCAGGAAGTAGTACGCATTAACGATTCAACCTGGTGGAATCCGCCTCACCTCAGGGTGGGGCGGATTTTTTTTGGCTACACGCATTTTCAAGTGTGCATCCGTCAGGCTCAATGCTGGTTTGAGAAAATCGGTAATACCTAATAGCTTCCGTGGCAACCACGGCGCGGTAGCCAAGTGGTAAGGCAGCGGTCTGCAAAACCGCTATTCGCCGGTTCGATTCCGGCCCGCGCCTCTTTGGTGCAAGGACATGCGCACCTGGACCAATTGGCATCCGATCGTTGCGGTCTTAGAACCGCTATTCGCCGACGCCAGGCCGCCCAGATGCCCTCCCGAGACCAGGTGACCCTGATCGGAGCCCGATAAGTCACTCTCTTGCAACGCCCACGAGTGAAGCCTGGATGAAACCGAATGACGCCAATGGGCTGCGGCCCGCAAGCGAGCGCCCGCTCCGCGTGCTCATCATCAACGATCAGATCGCCGACTTCGCGCCCGATAACCAGAATCTCCAGATTCGCGCGCCATAAACTCGCGAGGCACCGCGTCCGGGGACGGAATGCTCGCCCACGTTCATTCGTGAAAGCGCCAGATCCCGCTGCTGTTTCGCATCGAGTCATCGTAGCCGCCGACGACAAGCGCCTCGCCGTTCGAGAGTAGCGTAGAGC
>JACDCM010000201.1 GCA_013817545.1 Gemmatimonadaceae bacterium
GATCCGCGACGGATCCGAGCCCCAACCGATCGCGCAAACGATCGGTGAGGGCGGACACACCTCCAACTTTCTGGGCAACCACGACGCCAACCGCGAATCCGGCCAGCGCTCCTATTGTCAGTCCGGCGATGGTGCGGCCGAGGGAATCGTCTTCATCGCGATATCGAAAAGCAGGCATATGCGGACCTGTGGCGGTGGTCATCGTGTGGGGGTAACTTTCGCGTAATCACGGAACAGTATCGCGTGCCGTGGGAGGACGCGAGGGGTGCAAGAAAAAAGCCATCCACCTCTCGTACATGCGGACGCCTTTTTATTTCCAATGATCGACAGCTCAGAAAATCCGGAAATCGTTTTAACACTTCCCGACGGCACTACGCGAACGGTGAAGCGCGACACTTTGCCGCGTGAAGTCGTCGGATCGATCGGCGCTGGTCTTCTGCGCGCGGCTATCGCCGTGAGCGTTGACGGCAACGTGCAGGACCTTGTCACCCCGCTCAGAAACGGGGGGTCGTTCAGGGTTCTCACCGAGCGCGACGCCGACGGGAGTACTCAGTCGCCAGCGCTCGATGTGCTGCGTCATTCCGCGGCGCACGCGCTCGCCACTGCTGTACGCAGATTGCGTCCGGACGCGAAGATCGGATTCGGGCCCGCGATCGAGGATGGCTTCTATTACGACTTCGAGGTTGCCGACGCTTTCACACCGGATGACCTGGCGTCTTTTGAGAAGGAGATGCGCAGTGTAGTCGCGGAGCGTTTCCCCTTCTCGCGCGAGGAAGTGAGCCGGAAGGAAGCAGAAAAGCGCTTCGTCGGCGACCCGCTCAAGCTCGAGCGACTATCGGAATTGAGTGACGATGAAATCATATCCATCTACACGGATGGTCCTTTCATCGATCTCTGCCGCGGACCTCACGTTCAGGATACTGGCTACCTCAAGCATTTCAAGCTGCTGCACGTGTCCGCGGCTTACTGGCGCGGAGATGAAAAGCGCCAGGTGCTTCAGAGGATCTACGGTACGGCGTGGTTCAGGAAAGAGGATCTCGAAGCGCATTTGCATCGGCTGGAAGAGGCCAAAAAGCGGGACCACCGCGTGCTCGGGCAGGCGCTGGACCTGTTCTCGACGGATCAACGCGTGGGACCCGGTTTGATCCTGTGGCATCCACGCGGCGCGATAATTCGCAACGAAATCGAGACTTTCGAAAAGGAGCTTATCCTCCGGCACGGTTACGATCTGGTTTTCACGCCCCACATCGTGAGCGAGAAGCTGTTCGAGATCTCGGGACATCTCACCAACTTCAGGGAGGGCATGTTCGGCGCGATTGACGTGGAAGGCGGAAGTTATCGGCCCAAGCCGATGAATTGCCCTGGCCACATCTGCATCTATGAGTCGAAGCAGCGTTCCTATCGCGATCTCCCCATTCGGTACGCGGAGTTTGGAACGGTGTATCGGTACGAGCGTAGTGGCGTCCTGCACGGCATGCTTCGAGTGCGTGGCTTCACCCAGGACGATGCGCACGTGTTCTGTACGCCATCGCAGGTTCCGGGTGAGATCGAGCGTTTGCTGGATCTGGTCGACGAAATGCTTCGCGTTTTTGGCTATCCGTATACCATCGAGCTTGCCACGAAGCCCGAGAACGCGCTTGGCGACGACGCAGTGTGGAGCGAAGCGATCGAAACGCTCGCGGCAGTGCTGAAGTCACGCGGGCAGGCGTACACCATGGATGAGGGTGGAGGCGCTTTTTACGGGCCAAAGCTCGACTTCAAACTCATCGACGCTATCGGACGGAAGTGGCAAGGGCCCACCGTCCAGCTCGACTTCAATCTTCCGGAGAGATTCGGCCTGGAGTACGTGGGCGAGGACAACGCCAGGCACAGGCCGTTCATGCTGCACCGCGTGCTGGTCGGATCGATGGAGCGCTTTGTCGGCGGACTGCTCGAGCATTTTGCTGGCGCTTTCCCGGTCTGGTTGGCGCCGGAGCAGGTGCGCGTTTTACCTATCACGGACGTGGAGTCCGACGTCGCTCGGGAGATCACGAACCGTTTGATGAAGGAGCGTATCCGAGCTCATCTCGACGCGCGTTCCGAGACGCTCAAGTATCGCGTCGCGGAAGGCGCGCGCATGAAGATTCCGTACATGTTGGTCATCGGGAAACGCGAGGCGCAGGACGGCACCGTGGCCGTGAACGTTCGCGGTGCAGGAAAAGAGCAGAAACCCCTGCCTATGCAGGTAGACGACTTCATCGCGCGAGTGAAAGATGAGATCGCTACGCGAGCAGTCGATCTGGGCATTAAAAAGGAAGGGAGTCGGGAGGAGAGAGGCGGGAGAGGGTAGGTTTGGTTTGCCCAGTCACATTCCCGTTGCGGAAGCCACTCCCTGCCTACCGCCTACCACCTCCCGCCTCCCGCTCGTGGCGAAACCAACCCGCGATAGACTAGCTTTGTTTCCATGCCATCTCGTACTCCTGTCATAGTCGCCGCCGCGCGCACGCCCATCGGCAAGTTCCTCGGTGCGCTCGCATCGCTACCGGCGCCCGAGCTCGGCGCTGTCGCCATTCGCGAGGCGCTCCAGCGGTCGGGAATTGGCCCTGAAGATGTCGAAGAAGTCATCATGGGAAACGTCGTTCAAGGTGGTGTCGGGCAAGCTCCCGCGCGGCAGGCCGCGATGCGCGCGGGTCTGCCGTCCAACGTCTCCGCACTCACAATAAACAAGGTTTGTGGATCGGGACTCAAGGCGGTGATGCTCGCGGCGCAGGGTATCAAGGCCGGCGATAGCCGAGTCGTGATTGCTGGAGGACAGGAGTCCATGTCCAATGCGCCTTACTACGTCTATGGCATGCGTAACGGCGTGAAGCTTGGCGACCAGCAAATGGTGGACGGGGTCATTAGGGATGGCCTCTGGTGCTCATTCTGCGACGTGCACATGGGCGGGCACGCCGAATACACCGCGAAAAAAGCGAGTGTCACCCGCGATATGCAGGATGAATTCGCCGTATCGTCGCATTTGAAGGCATCCAACGCCATTGACAGCGGGAAATTCCGGAAAGAAATCGTGTCCGTCGAGGTACCGGGTAGAAAAGGTCCGACCGTTGTGGATACCGACGAGGGGCCCCGAAAGGATTCTTCCGTCGAAAGCTTGCGAAAGCTCAAACCCGCGTTCGGCAGCGATGGAGTGGCGACGGACACGCTGAGCGTTACCGCTGGGAACGCGTCCTCACTCAACGACGGCGCTGCGGCTATTGTGGTCGTGTCCGAGGAGTATGCTCGTGCCCACGGTCTTACGATCCTCGCGCGAATCACCGCGTACGCAACAGGCGCGACCGATCCACAAGATCTTTTCTTCGCGCCGATTTACGCTGTAAGGAACCTCATGAAAAAGCACGGTACCGAGATTCGCGACTACGACCTGATTGAGGCAAACGAAGCCTTCGCTGCGCAGGCCCTCGCGAATGGGCAGGAGCTCAAGTGGGATTGGGATCGCGTTAACGTCAATGGTGGCGCGATCGCGCTGGGTCATCCCATTGGGGCCAGCGGGGCGCGAGTGCTTACAACGCTGCTGTACGCCATGGCAGACCGTGACGCACAGACGGGGCTTGCAACGCTGTGTCTGGGCGGTGGCGATGCGGTGGCTCTCAGTGTGGAGCGAATGAACTGATGCCGACCACCATTCTTTCAGCATCTCGCGAAGGGGTACGGAGCGCTTTCGGCGTGATCGGATTTGCCGTCGCACTTGCCGCGGCGTCGCAGGTTGCCATTCCGGTGCCGGGTACGCCAGTGCCTTTCACATTGCAGCCGCTGGTGGTGGTACTTGCAGGTCTCTGGTTGGGGCCCGCTGCCGCAGTCGTGAGCATGGTGCTGTACATTGCAATGGGCGCCGTCGGCATTCCGGTTTTCGCGCCGATGGGCGCTCCAGGAATTGCGCGTCTGTTCGGACCTACCGGTGGGTACATTCTCGCGTACCCCGTGGCCGCCTGGATAGTGGCGACGGTGGCTGGAAATTCCAGGCGCTACGTCAGGCTTACCGCTGCCGCTCTCATTGGCATGCTCGTTCTCCACCTCGGCGGTTTTTCACAGCTCGTGATGCTTACGGGAAGCGCCAGTAGCGCCCTCGCGCTCGGAGTTGTGCCTTTCATCGCGTTCGACGTTATCAAGGCTTTCATTGCCGGCGCCCTCTCGCTGGTTCGAGGCGAGCGCGCGATCGCTTGACGCTTCAGCGCCTGGTTTATTCCGCTGACGGCACCCTACTGGCACCTCTGCGGATCGGCGGATTCCTGCTCGTCACCGTCGCAACTGTCATGCTGCTTGGCGGTATGGCTGATGCAGTCTACGTAGCCTCGAGAACGACGGGGCCCCTGGTGTCGTCGTGGATCATACTGGTCTCACTGTACGTTGCCCACGTGGTGATGTTACGGGTCGTAGAGAAGCGGGATTGGTCTTCGGCCGGACTCGGACGCAGCGATGCTCGCGCGTTGCCGCTCGCCAGCGGTGCTTTCCTCGGCGCACTCGCGATTGGAGTTCCATCGGTAATCCTGCTTGGCGCGGGATGGCTGCAGCCAGTCGAAGCAACCGGTTCCACAGCGGACTGGTGGCGCTTCGCGGCGTGGATGGTGGTGTTCCTGGCGCCTGCCGCGCTCTGGGAAGAGCTCGCCTTTCGTGGTTACATTTTCGACGTCTTGCGCCGCGAGCTCGGCGCCCCCGTCGCACTCGGGAGCACGAGCATTCTTTTTGGAATCATTCATTGGAACAACCCGGGAGCCGGCTTGCGACCTCTTCTATTCGTGTCGCTTGCGGGAGTTTTGCTGGGGGCCATCCTGCTCGCGACCCGAAGTGTGTATGCGGCCTGGACCGCCCACTTCGCGTGGAATTGGGTGCTGGCCGCACTGTTGCACGCCGATGTCAGCGGCTTTCTCCCGTCGGCTCCTCCTGAGTACAGGGTGATGGATTCAGGACCGGACTGGTTGACTGGAGGCTCATGGGGCCCGGAAGGTGGTGCGGCGGCGGGAGCCGGCATGCTGGCGGGACTTGGCTTTCTGTACGCGCGGTCCAGGCGACGCGCCGAGCGAGGAGAGCTGAGGTCATGAGCGAACGTGTGGCGGTGATTGGGGCGGGTCAGATGGGGAACGGGATCGCTCACGTCTTTGTGCAGTCTGGTTTCCCGGTAGTTCTTGTCGACGTCTCCCGCGAAGCGCTAACCAGGGCGCGCGCTACCATCGAAAAGAATCTGGCGCGACAGGTTCAGAAGGGAACAATCGATTCGGTTTTGCGTGATGCGGCGCTCGGTCGCCTATCCGAGAGTAGCGCGCTGGACGCCGTCGCCGAAAACGACATTGTAATAGAAGCAGCCACGGAGAATGCCGATCTGAAGTTTCGCCTGTTTGGCGACCTGGACCGCCTGGCGCCTCCGGACGCTATTCTCGCGTCGAATACGAGCTCCATTTCCATCACTGAGATCGCCGCGCGGACCAAACGCCCCGAGCAAGTGATTGGGATGCACTTCATGAACCCCGTGCCGGTAATGCAGCTCGTGGAGATCATTCGCGGGCTCGCAACGTCCGATGCAACGACGGCTCGTGCTGTCGCGTTGAGCAAGCAACTGGGCAAAACTCCCGTCGAGGTGAACGACTTTCCGGGCTTCGTGTCCAATCGCGTGCTCATGCCCATGATCAACGAGGCCGTCTACTGCCTGATGGAAGGCGTTGGCACTCCCGAAGCAATCGACACTGTCATGAAGCTCGGCATGAACCACCCAATGGGTCCGCTCGCGCTCGCGGACCTCATAGGCCTGGACACCTGCGTGTCAATCCTGGACGTGCTTCAGCGCGGGCTCGGCGATCCCAAGTATCGGCCGTGTCCACTACTCAAGAAGTACGTTGCTGCCGGGTGGCTGGGGCGGAAGTCGGGACGGGGGTTTTATGCGTATTAGAGTGGTAATCACCCGGTTGCGCTTTTAATGTCTTTTATTCCCCTTACCGAAGAACAGCGCGAGGTACAACGGGTTGCCCGGGAGTTTGCGCTCGCGGAGATAACGCCCAACGCGGCGGCGTGGGATCGCGACGCCTATTTCGATCGTGCAATCATTGCACGCCTGGGTGAACTCGGATTTCTGGGAATGATGATACCCGAGCAGTACGATGGGCTTGGGCTCGATACGTGGACGTATCTCGCCGCGCTCGAAGAAATCGCGGCTGCCGACGCCTCCATTGCCGTCGCAATGAGTGTGCATAATTCGCTACCCACGCAGATGCTCCTCCGCTGGGGGAGTGAGCATCAGAAGGAGACATATCTCCGGCCGATGGCACGTGGCGAGATGCTGGGCGCATTTGCGCTTTCGGAGGCAGACGCGGGCTCGGATGCTTCAGCTCTTGCCGCGCGAGCCGAGCGCGATGGCGACGGGTGGATTCTCCGCGGAACGAAGGCGTGGGTGACCAACGGCAACACAGCCGACGTTGTGCTCGCCATGGTTCGGACCGACGCACCTGACAAGCGGCGTGGCGCGCGTGGTATCAGCGCCTTCGTGCTCACGCCGGACATGTCCGGATTCCAGGTTGGCAAGAAGGAAAACAAGATGGGGCTCAGGGCATCGCCCACAACGCAGATCATCTTCGACGACTTGCGCGTTCCCGCCGATGCGTTGCTGGGCGAGGAAGGTATGGGCTTCGTCTACGCAATGCAGTCGCTCGAGAACGGCCGGCTTGGAATCGCCGCCCAAGCGATAGGAATTGCGCAGGCGGCTCTGGATCATTCCCTGCAGTACGCGCAGGAAAGAAGGCAGTTTGGCAAGGCGCTAAGGGAGTTCGAGGCCATTCAGTTCAAGCTCGCCGACATGGCGCTGCGTATAGTTGCGTCGCGAACCCTTCTGCACGCTGCTGCTGCCGCCAAGGATCGTGGTGAGGCCGTCACTCTGCATAGCTCGATGGCCAAGCTCATGGCGAGCGAGACGGCAATGTGGGTCACCACGCAGGCGATCCAGATCTTCGGCGGATACGGCTACATGTCGGAGTATCCTGTTGAGCGTCTTTTTCGCGATGCCAAGGTCACGGAAATTTACGAGGGCACATCCGAGATTCAGCGCATTGTCATAGCAAGGGAGTTGTACTCCGAACGTGATCAGTAAACAGTGCACCCATCCGCACTCCGCAATCCGTTGTACAGTTAGGCTCGTAACAAAAAATCGATCCAACCGCCCCCGAATTGCAATGCCATCACGCACTCCATGAAAATTTTCGATACCATCAGTGAAATGGGGCACGAGCAGGTTGTGTTCTGCCACGATCCTGTTTCCGGCTACCGTGGCATCATCGCCGTTCACAGTACGGTTCTGGGA
>JACDCM010000018.1 GCA_013817545.1 Gemmatimonadaceae bacterium
CGCTCAGCGATTGTCAGAGTTGACGGGCGGTCGCCAGCCTCGGGTGGTGGCGACCAACGATAGGCTCCTGTCGGCAAGCGGCCGAGCGTGCGAGCCACAAGTCCGGCGACGCGAGCGCTGTCGACGTTGCCTACTACTACCAGCAGCATTCGGGATGTAACGAACTCTGTTTCGCGGAAGCGCCGTAGCTCAGCCAGCGAAATACGCGACAGCGAGTGCTCCGTGCCGCTTGCCTCGAGCTCGTAGGGATGTCCCGCAAAGGCGGCGCTGTCGGCGAGGTAGGAAACGAGGGCGTCCGGCGCATCACGCACGGCCCGAGCTCCCGCCAACATCTGCGCGCGCACGAGTTCCACTTCTCCGGAGTCGAGTGTAGCCGCCGTGACGCGGTCGGCGAATACCATCCACGTGCTGTCGAATGACGCTCGCACCGAGCGCATTCCGAACATCGTCCAATCCTCCTCCGCGTTAATGACAATATTGCTTCCTGTTGCCTCGATTTTCCGCCGGACGAGATCGCGCGGAAATCGCCGAGTTCCTCGCTCGGACGCGACAAGAAGAAATGGCTCGATGCCCGCGTTGTCGGCGGTTATCTGCCGCGTCCCTCCCAGCAGATAAAGATTGGCAGCGACAACATCGCTGGCGGTGTTACGGTTGAGAATGATGGCGAGGCCATTGAGCGTGAAGGAGTTGGTGCTTGGGGAATGAGACCGGGAGTTGGGGTTAGGGGATGGGGAGTGCGGAGGAGCCGACCGAGGGACATTACTTGTGCGACTGCTGGAAGCAGTATTCCTGATTTTCAGCTTCTCCAGCCGGGCACTCCCCATCCCCAATCCCCCACTCCCGAGAAGCTCTTCCGCCCTCAATCCCAAGCGCTGTCTGTCTTCCGGCGCTATCAGTACGCCCACCACCCTCGGCTTGCCGACGATGTACTTCCTCGCGTAGGCACGCAGGTCGGCGACATTTTGAGTTGCCATGCTATCGACGTAACCCATGTAGTAGTCGAGGCCCGCTACGCTCCACCAGAAGCCAAGTTGGTGGGCGAAGCCGGATGCCCGCTCGAGTCCCATGGTGGTGCCTACCGCACGCTGCCGCTTGACCGGCTCGAGCTCCGCGGCCGAGAAGTATCCAGGATTCGCGAGCTTATCCACTTCCGCATGCATCGCCGCCAGTGCCTCGCGCAGGCGCTCCGGGGTGGTTTGTCCGCTTATCGTGATCGGCCCTGTGTTATCCAGCGTGTAATAGTTGACGCCGACGCTCTGGAATAACCCTGCATCCACGAGTCTGCGTTGCAGCGTGGAGGCCGAGCCGTTGAGAACATCCGAGAACACGTCCGCCGCGTACGTAGCCGCTGGATCCCTTGTGACGCTGGGACCTTGCCACTGCATTAGAATGACCGCCGCGGCGACAGGCTCCTCTACGATCACACCCTCGCTGCGCGCGAGTACGGGAATCGGCGGAATCGGAGCTGACACGAACGGGTCCGGTCCGCGCCGCCAGTCGCCGTATATGCGCTCGGCGAGCGCGAAGACATTCTGGGGATCGACGTCACCAGCGACGATCAGCGCCGTATTGTTCGGCACGTAGTAGCGTCGCTTGATCTCAGTGAGCTGTGCTGGCGTCGCCGAGCGAATGACATCCCGGTTTCCTATCGTGTTCTTGCGACTGGCCTCGTCACCGTACAGGCGTCTCTCCATCTCGCGGGTGAGACGAAAGAATGGACTCGATTCGTTGCGATCATATTCCCCGAGCACAACCTCCCGTTCGCGCGCAAGCTCGTCGGCCCGAAAAAGCGATGTTCGTATCGCCGAAGAAAGAAAGCGCATGCCTCCCTCGAGGCTGTCGGAAGAGAGGGTCAGGTAATAATTCACGCGCTCTTCCTGTGTTGTGCCGTTGAGCACAGCGCCAAGCTCTCCAGCTCGCTGGACGAACGCGTCAGGGTCTGAGTATTCCGAGTTTGACTTGAAGAACATGTGCTCGTACAGATGCGCCAGTCCCTCGGTCGCGGGGGTCTGGGTGAACGCGCCATTGCGGACGTTGAGCTCCACCGTAGCGAGCGGGACGCCGTGGTTTTCGACGACGATCACTTCGAGACCATTCTCCAGCACCCGTCGCTGGATAATGCGCTCGAGCTGGGCGCGCTGGGCGAGAACCTCGCGACAGGGCGTTATGAGCGCGAAAGCTGCGAGGATACAGACTAGCGATCTAATCATGTTGCGAAGTTGAAGTAAAGTTTCCGGCGAGGATTGCGGACTGCGGATTTGCGGGCTGCGGGACAGCTCTACAACGGGAAGAAAGCGGGTTGGGCAAGTGCGGGGTTAGGGCACCGAACACCGAACACCGAGCACCTCTCTTACAAGCCCGCTTCTTGCACTTTCTGTGACAATTGCCCCGATTCTGGGGTATGTTGAGACATGACTTTGACTTGCGGCATTATCCCGCCGCACCCGACGTCACGCGGTCTCTGCTATCCGCAATCGTCTCACGCATCACGTCTCACGTATCTTTCTGTAGGAGCTTCCTTTGGCTATCAGTGACGACCTGGGGGTCGATCAGGAGACCTCCGTCCGTGAAGCGGACGCAACTGGTAAACGGCGCGTTCGCCGCAAGAGTGCGTCTGCGGGTGCCCGGGACCGAGAAGCGCACGACTCTACCGGTAACGGCGGCACCGCCGTCAAGCAGCCGCGCCGTTCGGGCAAGGCAGGCAGAACGGTACATGGCGGAGACGACGACGGTAACGGTTCGGAAGGCGGCAACGACGGGCCTCATCGCCAGGTAAGCGCAAGGGCCCTTGAGCAGCTGCTCGAGGCGCTGACAACGTTCGAGGCGGGAGATTTCACCGTTCGCGTGCGCGAGACCACCGACCCCATCATGTCCGCGATCGCGCGCTCCTTCAACCGCGTCGCCCAGAGGCGTGAACGGCTCGCCGACGAGGTCATGCGCGTGAGCACGGCTGTCGGCCGCGAGGGGCGGCTCGACGAGCGCATGGCGCTCGCGGATGAAGGGGGCGGTTGGGCAGCTACCGTACACGCCATCAACGCGATGGTTGCGGACCTGGTGCATCCTACCGCCGAAGTATCCCGCGTGATCAAGGCCGTAGCGGAAGGCGATCTCTCGCAGAAGGTCGCGCTCGACATCGATGGCAAGCCCGTGAAGGGTGAGTTCCTTCGCATCGGCACAACGGTCAACCGAATGGTCGACCAGCTCGGCTCCTTCGCGGACGAAGTAACCCGAGTCGCACGCGAAGTGGGAACCGAGGGAATGCTGGGTGGACAGGCGAACGTCCCTGGCGTCGGCGGCACGTGGAAAGACCTCACCGACAGCGTCAACGCCATGGCGCGCAACCTGACGAGTCAGGTGCGAAATATCGCCGACGTCACAACCGCCGTCGCGAAAGGAGACCTCTCGCGCAAGATCACGGTGGACGTCAAGGGAGAAATCCTCGAGCTCAAGAACACCATCAACACGATGGTCGATCAGCTGAGCGCATTCGCGTCCGAAGTAACGCGCGTGGCGCGCGAGGTTGGCACGGAAGGAATACTCGGCGGGCAGGCCAGTGTCCCTGGCGCGGCCGGAACCTGGAAGGATCTGACGGACAATGTGAACTTCATGGCCGGGAACCTTACCGGCCAGGTGCGTAACATTGCGCTGGTAACGACGGCTGTCGCGAACGGCGATCTCAGCCAGAAGATTACGGTGCCTGTGAAGGGAGAGGTGCTGGAGCTCAAGGACACGATCAACGCCATGGTGGACAGGCTCCGTGTCTTCGCGGATGAAGTGACGCGCGTGGCGCGCGAAGTAGGAACGGAGGGAGTGCTCGGCGGACAAGCCGCGGTGCCGGGCGTCGCAGGCACATGGAAGGACCTCACCGACAACGTGAACGCCATGGCCAGCAATCTTACCGGCCAGGTGCGCAACATCGCTGACGTAACCACTGCGGTCGCGAAGGGCAATCTGTCGCGCAAGATCACGGTCGAGGCGCGCGGAGAGATTGAGGAGCTCAAAGCCACGATCAACGCCATGGTGGACCAGCTTGGAGCTTTCGCGTCCGAGGTAACCCGCGTTGCGCGCGAGGTAGGCACGGAGGGAACGCTCGGTGGCCAGGCGAGTGTGCCCGGAGTCGCTGGAACGTGGAAGGACCTCACCGACAGCGTGAACTACATGGCCGGTAACCTGACGAGCCAGGTGCGAAATATCGCGCACGTCACCACGGCCGTCGCCAACGGGGATTTGAGCCAGAAGATCACGGTGGATGTGCGCGGCGAAGTGCTCGCGCTCAAAAACACGATAAACGCGATGGTGGACCGCTTACGCGTGTTCGCCGACGAAGTGACGCGTGTGGCGCGGGAAGTAGGCACCGAAGGCGTGCTTGGCGGTCAGGCGAACGTGCCTGGCCTCGGCGGCACATGGAAGGACCTCACGGATAGCGTGAACGCGATGGCGGGCAATCTTACCGGCCAGGTGCGAAACATCGCGGACGTGACCACTGCGGTGGCCAAGGGAGATCTCTCGCGCAAGATCACGGTGGACGTGAAGGGGGAGATTCTCGAGCTCAAGAACACCATCAACACCATGGTGGACCAGCTCAATGCCTTCGCGTCCGAAGTCACGCGCGTGGCCAAGGAAGTAGGAACGGAAGGAAAGCTCGGGGGCCAGGCACGAGTAGAGGGAGTCGCTGGAACATGGCGCGATCTCACCGAGAACGTGAATGAGCTCGCGGGCAATCTTACCGTTCAGCTGCGCGACTTCAGTGGAGTCGCGAGCGCCATCGCGAATGGCGATCTCACGCGTAAAATCACGGTCGACGCGCGCGGAGAGATCCTCCAGATCAAGGATGTGATCAACAAGATGGTGGACAGCCTCAGCGTCTTTGCGGGCGAAGTAACGCGTGTGGCGCGTGAAGTGGGAACAGAAGGACGGCTGGGCGGACAGGCGAACGTGCCCGGTGTCGCTGGAACGTGGAAGGGACTCACGGACAGCGTGAACGCGATGGCGAACAACCTGACGGCACAGGTGCGTAACATCGCCGACGTCACCACCGCGGTCGCCAGAGGAGACCTTTCCCGAAAGATCACGGTGGACGTTCAGGGAGAGATACTGGAGCTCAAGAACACGATCAACACGATGGTGGATCAGCTCAACGGCTTCGCCTTCGAAGTTTCGCGCGTGGCTAAAGAGGTGGGCACCGAAGGCAAGCTCGGTGGTCTGGCGAGCGTGCCCGGTGTAGCCGGCACGTGGAAGGACCTGACGGACAACGTGAACTCGATGGCGAACAATCTTACCGATCAGGTTCGTAACATCGCGCTGGTAACCACGGCAGTCGCGAACGGCGACCTCAGCCAGAAGATCACCGTGGATGTGAAGGGTGAGGTTCTGGAGCTCAAGAACACGATCAACAACATGGTGGAGAAGCTACGCATCTTCGCCGACGAGGTAACGCGCGTCGCCAAGGAAGTGGGAACCGAAGGAAAGCTCGGCGGCCAGGCAAGCGTGCCTGGCGTCGGCGGCACATGGAAGGACCTCACGGACAACGTGAACTCGATGGCGAGCAATCTTACGGGCCAGGTGCGCAACATCGCCGACGTGACCACGGCCGTCGCCAAGGGTGACCTCGGCAAGAAGATCACGGTGGACGTAAAGGGCGAGATCCTCGCGCTCAAGAACACGATCAACACCATGGTGGACCAGCTGGGCGCCTTCGCTTCGGAAGTAACCCGCGTAGCGCGCGAGGTGGGAACGGAAGGTGTGCTGGGAGGACAGGCGCACGTCCCCGGAGTCGCTGGCACGTGGAAGGATCTGACGGACAATGTGAATTCCATGGCCGGCAACCTCACGGCGCAGGTGCGCAACATTGCCGACGTGACCACCGCCGTTGCAAAGGGAGATCTCACAAGGAAGATCACGGTGGATGTAAAGGGCGAGATTCTCGCCCTCAAGAACACCATCAACACGATGGTCGACCAGCTGGGCGCTTTCGCGTCCGAGGTGACACGCGTCGCCAAGGAAGTGGGAACCGAAGGCAAGCTCGGCGGGCAGGCGGAGGTATTCGGCGCCGCGGGCACGTGGAAGGATCTGACCGACAACGTGAATCAGCTGGCCAACAATCTCACCACGCAGGTGCGCGCGATTGCGGACGTGGCTACAGCGGTGACCAAGGGCGATCTGACGCAGCAGATCACCGTAGACGCGTCGGGAGAGGTGGACGAGCTCAAGGGCAACCTCAACCAGATGATCATCGCGCTAAAGGAGACCACCGAAAAGAACACCGAGCAGGACTGGCTCAAAACCAACCTGGCCAAGTTCACGCGCCTTATGCAGGGACAGAAAGACCTGCAGAGCGTGTCACGACTGATCATGAGCGAGCTCACGCCGCTCGTGAGCGCGCATCACGGAGCGTTTTACATATCGGAGCAAGAGGGCGGGACGCCCTTGCTCCGGCTGGTAGCGAGCTACGCATACAAGGAGCGGAAGCACGTGGCGAATCGCTTCGCCTACGGCGAAGGACTCGTCGGCCAGGCGGCGCTGGAGAAGGAAGCGATACTGCTCACCAATGTTCCGGACGACTACATCCAGATAATGTCCGGGCTGGGATCGGCGCCACCGCGCAACATCATCGTCCTCCCGATTCTCTTCGAAGGCGAAGTAAGGGCTGTAATCGAGCTGGCGTCCTTCCTTGCGTTCAGCGGGATCCACCAGCTCTTTCTCGACCAGCTCTCGGAGAGCATCGGCGTCGTGCTCAACACGATCACCGCGAACATGCGCACTGAAGAGCTGCTGGAGCAGTCGCAGAAGCTCGCTGGCGAGCTGACTTCGCAGCAGGATGAGCTCAAGCGCTCCAATTCAGAGCTCGAAGCGCAGGCGAAAACGCTCAAGCAGAGCGAGGAGCTTCTCAAGGATCAGCAGGAGGAGCTGCAACAGGTAAACGAGGAGCTGGAAGAGAAGGCCGCGCTCCTGGCCGAACAGAACAAGAAGGTGGAGACCAAGAACAAGGAAGTGGAGGCGGCGCGTGTCCTGATCGAGGACAAGGCCGAGCAGTTGGCGCTCAGCTCCAAGTACAAGAGCGAGTTCCTGGCGAACATGAGCCACGAGCTGCGGACGCCGCTCAACAGCCTTCTCATCCTGGCGAAGCTTCTTTCGGACAACAAGGAAGGCAACCTCA
This sequence comes from Gemmatimonadaceae bacterium, assembly GCA_013817545.1. Classification (GTDB taxonomy): domain Bacteria; phylum Gemmatimonadota; class Gemmatimonadetes; order Gemmatimonadales; family Gemmatimonadaceae; genus JACMME01. Next base: position 7,157 of record JACDCM010000018.1, read on the forward strand.
CGGACAAGCAAGCCGAGTTTGCGCGAACAATCCTTGGATCGGGCACCGATCTGCTCAACCTCATCAACGATGTGCTCGACTTGTCCAAGGTCGAGGCTGGAAAGATGGAGGTTTCGGCGACCGATGTTCGGCTTACGGATCTGCGCACATTCGTGGAGCGAACGTTCCAGCCTGTGGCGGAGCAGAAGTCGCTGGCCTTCAAGGTGGATGTTGGACCGGAAGTGCCGCCGACCATTTACACGGATGGCCAGCGGCTTCAACAGGTGCTCAAGAATCTGCTTTCGAATGCGTTCAAGTTCACGCACGAAGGAAGCGTCACTCTCGCGGTTCGCGTCGTGGAACGTGGGCGGCGGTTCGGGAACCGCACGCTGGACGCGGCCGATCAGATCATTTCGTTGGCCGTTACGGACACCGGCATCGGCATTCCGAAGGAGTCGCAGCGCCTCATCTTCGAAGCATTCCAGCAGGCCGACGGAACTACCAGCCGCAAGTACGGCGGCACCGGACTCGGGCTATCTATCAGTCGTGAGATTGCGCGACTGCTGGGCGGCGAAATTCGCGTCGAAAGCGCACCCAACAAGGGTAGCTCCTTCACGCTCTTCATTCCGGCACAATACAAGGAGCCGGATGGAAGCCCTCGGACAACGACGGCGTTAATGGTGCCCCCCGAGTGGCGCGACGAGCTCGCTCGTGGTTCGCAATATTCGGGCGGTTCATGGTCCGGCATGGCAGCGACAGTTCCGCGGCCCATGACTCCCATTGGTGGCGTTCCAACTGTTGGAGAAGTGCCTGACGATCGTCAGACCATTGAGACAGGTGACCGGACCGTTCTCGTTATCGAGAACGACGAAACGTTCGCCAAGGTTCTCGTCGAGATGGCGCACGACAAGGGATTCAAGGGACTCATTGGTCTCGACGGGCCCAGTGGGCTGGATCTGGCACATGCGTACTTCCCCGACGCCATCACTCTCGATATCGACCTGCCGGGAGGCGTGGACGGCTGGGCAGTACTCGACAGACTGAAAGGCCATCCCGACACGCGGCACATCCCCGTCCACATCGTTACCGGTTTCGGCGCCAAGCAGCGTGGACTCAAGGCTGGCGCGCTCGCCTTCCTGGAAAAGCCCGTGAGCAAGGAGGCGCTGGATGAAGCGTTCGGCCGCATCTCAAACTTCATTGATGAGACGGTCAAGCGGCTGCTGGTCGTGGAAGATGATGAGGTACAGAGGCATGCCATCAACGAGCTGATTGCGGACGAAGACGTCGAGATAACCTCCGTGGGAACGGCGGAAGATGCTCTGGAGGCGATTCGCAGAACTCGCTTTGACTGCATGGTGCTCGATCTTGGACTCAAGGGAACGAGCGGATTCGAGCTTCTGGAACGGGTCAAGAGCGATCCAGCCATGCAGAATCTCCCAATCATCATTTACACGGGGAAGGACCTCGCTCCTGAGGAAGAGACGCGTCTCCGGCGTTATGCGGAGACGATCATCATCAAGGACGTGAAGTCGCCCGAGCGGCTGCTGGACGAAACTGCTCTCTTTCTGCACCGTATCGAGGCGCGGCTTCCGGAGTCCAAGCGGCGCATGCTGGAACAGCTGCACACGGCTGACTCGGTTTTTGCCGGCAAAAAGATTCTCGTGGTCGACGACGATGTGCGCAATATATTCTCGCTCACAAGCATGCTCGAGGATCACGGAATGCACGTGAATTTCGCGGAGAACGGGCGTGAAGGCATCACCATGCTGAAGTCGCACACGGATATCGATCTTGTACTCATGGACGTGATGATGCCGGAGATGGACGGTTACGAGACCACTCGGGCGATCCGCGCCATTCCGCAATTCAAGGGGCTCCCGATCATCGCGCTCACCGCGAAGGCGATGAAAGGCGACCGCGAAAAGTGCATCGCGGCGGGCGCTTCGGACTACATAACCAAACCCGTGGATACGGAACAGCTCATCTCGCTGATGCGGGTGTGGTTGTACAGGTGAAGCCGGCAGTTGGAAGTGAGGAAGTGCCGAGTAGTGGCACGTCACTGGCAACGGCCCCCATCGCGTACGACCCGGACCTCGAGAAGATAGAGATTACGCTCCTCCTCGAGGCCATCTACCGCCAGTACGGCTTCGACTTTCGGGCTTATGCGTTTGCTTCGCTCCGGCGGCGCGTGTGGAAGCGGATCGAGATCGAGGCGCTCCCCACCATATCCGCCCTTCAGGAGCGTATCCTGCACGACCGAGCAGTGATGGAGCGGCTGCTGCTCGACTTGTCCATAAACGTGACGGCGATGTTCCGCGATCCGGACTTCTATGTCGCGTTCCGCCAGCACGTGGTTCCGCTTCTCAGAACCTACCCCTTCATACGGCTGTGGCACGCCGGGTGTGCGACTGGTGAAGAGGCGTACTCGATGGCGATACTACTCCAGGAAGAGGGCCTGTACGACCGCGCCCGCATCTATGCCACCGACATCAACGAAGTAGTACTGCAGAAGGCGAAGGAAGGGATTTTCGGGCTGGACCGAATGCAGGAATACACCCAGAATTATCTGCGCGCCGGTGGAACGCGATCATTCTCCGAATATTACGTCGCAAAGTACGACGGAGCGCTGATCGCGAGATCTCTGCTGCGCAACATCGTCTTCTCCCAACACAATCTCGTTACCGACCACTCGTTCGCGGAGTTCAACGTCATCCTGTGCCGCAATGTTCTTATCTACTTCGACAAGACTCTGCAGGCACGCGTGCACAAGCTGTTCTATCAGAGTCTTGTCACGTTCGGCGTTCTCGCCCTTGGCAACAAGGAAACGTTGAAGTTTTCCGAGCACGAGCAGGATTATGATCCCCTGGACCTGCGTGAAAAGCTGTACAAAAAAGTGCGATGAAGCCGACGTACGCGCTTGTTGTGATCGGCACATCGTGGGGAGGTCTGCACGCACTCACCACTTTGCTTGAAGGCATTCCCCGTGCGTTTTCTATCCCGCTCATAGTCGTGCAGCACCGTGGCCGCGAAGTCATGAGTATCCTGCCGGAGCTGCTGCAGGAGCATACCTCTCTGACGGTGGGTGATGCCGAGGACAAGGAATCTTTGCTTGCGCACCACGTGTATCTCGCGCCTGCTGATTATCACCTGCTGGTTGAACAGGGGTTCATGTCACTGAGCACAGATCCCTTCGTCAAGTACAGCCGCCCTTCCATCGACGTCACGTTCCAGTCCGCCGCGGACAGCTATGGTGAGAGAACCATCGGAGTTGTTCTCACTGGCGCGAACGACGATGGAGCGCAGGGGTTGCGCCGCATCGCCGACCGGAACGGGTACGCGATCGTGCAGGATCCTGCCACGGCCGAAAGCCCCGCCATGCCTGCCGCGGCACTGCGCGCGGTTCCCGGAGCGCGGGTACTTCAGCTGGCTCAGATCGCTTCTTATCTGACTTCGCTTACCGCGCGCCCCGTGGTGCAGCAGGGGCGTTCTGAATGAAAGCGCCCGACCTGGCGGATATCCTGATTGTCGACGACCGCGTCGAGAATCTCATCGCTCTTGAAGCCATCCTGGAGCAGCTCGGCCAGCGAATCGAGCGCGCCGCGTCCGGAGAGGAGGCACTGCGAAATCTCCTCGTCAAGGACTACGCGGTTATCGTCCTCGACGTTCAGATGCCGGGGCTCAACGGCTTCGAAACGGCGCAGCTGATCAAATCACGCGAACGCTCCAAGCATATTCCCATCATTTTCCTCACGGCGATCAGCAAGGAGGAGCGGTACGTATTTCAGGGATACTCGGTCGGCGCTGTGGACTACATGTTCAAGCCCTTCGAGCCCGATATTCTGCGGTCCAAGGTCGCTGTTTTCGTGGAGCTGTATCAGAAGACGAGACAGCTCCAAAAGCAGGGCGACCTGCTGCGCGAGTCCGAACATCGCGAGCTGACACTACGGCACGCGGCGGAGCTGGCAGCGTCCGAGGCGCGTTTGGCGGAGATCGTGAACTCCGCAATGGACGCGATCATCAGCGTTGGCTCCGAGCACCACATCACGGTCTTCAACTCGGCCGCTGAGCGCATGTTCGCGCGTTCCGCCGGAGACGCGATGGGTACGCCGATCAGCGATCTTTTCGCGCCTGATCTACGAGCTGAGTGTCTGAACCGCCTGCTGGCCGCCAAAAGCATTGCGGAACAGGAGACGGGAACCACCCCTCAAAATTCGGCACTGGAAGCTTGCGTTGGCGTGCGACCTGACGGCGAGAGATTTCCGGTCGAAATGTCGGTTTCTGCTTTGGTCATCGGGGAAGAGCGCGTGTACACTGTCATCGCGCGAGACGTGACCGAGCGCAAGCGCGCGGAAGAAGAGTTGTTCTCGCAAGCCACGTCACTAGCCTCGACCAGTGAAGAGCTGCGAAAGGCGAATGACGAGTTGCACCGGAGACAGGTAGAGCTGGAGAAGGCAATGGGCGCACGAAGCCGCTTCTACGCTTCCATGAGCCATGAACTCCGCACGCCCATCAACGCCATACTCGGCTACAACACACTGCTACTCGACAATATCTACGGCCCTCTCACGGACAAGCAGGCCCACAGTCTCAAGCGCGTTCATAAAGCAGCAAAGCATCTCCTCGAGCTCGTCAACGACGTTCTGGATCTCTCGAAGATCGAGGCTGGCAAGGTGGAGCTATTGCCGCAACCGGTCGCGCTCCCTTCCCTCGTGGAAGACCTTTTTGTGACCGTGCACCCAATGGCGGAGGAGTCGGGTTCGGAGATCACGGTTGTTCACGAGGGGGAATTCCGGCCCATCGTCACGGATCCGCGCCGAGTTCGTCAGATTCTCCTCAATCTTTTGTCCAATGCGATCAAGTTTGGCGAAGGAAAGCCGATCAATGTCCTCACAAGGATTCTCGACGATGGTGGGGCAGAAGTCGAGGTGAAGGATCATGGAGTCGGCATCGCGGACGACGACGTCCCACGGATATTCGACGAGTTTGTTCAGCTCACCAAGGCGGAGGGTCATCAGGGGACGGGCCTTGGCCTCCCTATCTCGCGACGTCTGGCCGTAATGCTGAACGGCTCGCTCGAGGTCGACTCAGTTCCGGGTCAGGGCAGCACCTTCCGGCTGGTACTTCCGCCGTGGAGTGAAGCGGGGCTTCGGAACCGCGAGATTTTCAGAACCGGGGACCACGCGATAATTCAGGGGTGAGGGAGAGAGAAGAATGGTAGGGAGATAGGGAGGGGGAAGCAGAAAGTGTAAAAAGTGCGGTTGTATCACAATTGCACTACTTTGCATTGCATGGACGCGCAAATCACTCTTCGAATCTCGCGAGACCTTGCACGCGCGCTCGCACGCCGCGCGCGGCTTGAGGGCGTGCCCAAGTCTCGCCTTGTGCGAGAGGCGCTTCGGGCCTACATGGCCGAGTCCGCCGCGGGCCTCCCCGGAACCAGTGCCGAGCGAATTGCTGCATTCATGGGAGCCGCCAGCCTCGACCGAAGATCAATGGCGAGCGATGGCGTCAGCCGGCGCATCCGACGGCACAACTGGCGCGAGTGAGGGGCGAGGAGCCGCGTTTCCCTTCTCCGCAGCGAAGCCGCGATGTATTGCTCGACAGCGGTCCGCTTGTGGCTGCGCTCGACCCACGCGACGCTTCGCACCGCAGATGCGCCGAGGCGTGGCCCATGCTGGTCGACCGGTGTGTGACAACCCAGGCAGTCATAACGGAAGCTTGCCACTTGGTGGCACGGGGTCGCGCCTCGCCCGCTCTACCGGTGGAATTCCTGCTCGCGGCAGAGATTCCGATCGTGGGGCTGGATGCACAGGAGCACCAGCACATCGCGCACCTGATGAGGCGCTACGCTGATCTGCCGATGGACTACGCCGACGCGACACTGGTCGTGCTCGCGGACGCATACCGGCTGGAAACCGTGTTTACGCTGGACAGGCGCGGCTTCTTGAACTACCGGCGGGCAAGCGGGGCTGGGTTCCAGATTGTGCCAGAGCGCTAACTGGTCCCTGATTGGGCCGCTGGTCTGTCCTGTGCCTCGCCATCCTTGTCTTTCTCGTTTATGTCGTCAGCTTCTGAATTTCTGATGTTCTGGGGCAAGGCCCGGTCGCGTTCTGATTCGGCCATCACTCGCCATCCCGTTGCTTACCATCTCCTCGATGTCGCGGCCGTCGCCGGCGCTACAACACCGGTCGCATTAGCGCGATGATAGTCTACCGGCTGCCGCTCACAATCCTCCCTGATGCTGACTTGTCAAAAAGGCGCAGAGGAGGTGATAATGTGGGTATGGCAAACGCGACGAACGACTGGACCGCCGAGCTGGTCGAGGCGATCCCGAACGACGGCAACCGGTACGAGGTCATCGACGGAGAGCTCTTCGTGACGCCGGCGCCTGGGTCGAAGCATCAGGCGGCAGTGGGAGAACTACTGCTACTGCTGCAAGCCTATCTCCGTGCAACGCGAATTGGATACGCATGGGTTTCGCCAGCGGATATACGGTACGGACGTCACACCCTTGTTCAGCCAGATGTCTTCGTCGTGCCGCTTGTGAATGGACGCCGTCCCGCTTCGTGGCGAGAGATCAACGGACTTCTCCTTGCGGTGGAAGTATTGTCGCCCAGCTCAAAGCGGGCCGACCGGGATCTGAAGCGGCGTCTGTATCAGCGTCAGGGGATTCCGGAATACTGGATGATCGACGTGAACGCGTGTCGCCTCGAACGGTGGCGGTCGGACGACAAACATCCCGATATCGTCGTCGGAACGCTCGAATGGCGGCCCGACCAGTCACACCCTCCTCTCGTCATCGACCTTCCGGCGTACTTCTCTGACGTGCTGGACGAATAGCGAATAATACTCTTACCGACGTCCGCGCGCGTATCAGCTTAACGCCATGTGAAGGTCCGATTTCACCACATAGCGGCTACGATGGAATTCCATGTCGGAAAGCTTGCGCATCGCGTCTCCAGGACCCAGGGCATAACCTGTCATCTCGCCCACGGCGTCGACCACGAGTGACGCAAAGAGAAGCGGTACAATGCGCGGCAGTAGATCGCGCTTTCTCCCAGGCGCGCGCAGTTCCTTTACGATGCGCCTGAACCTCACGAAGGGAATGAGTGGTGATGCGAGCCAGTACAAAATCCGGCGTGGCGCCGACCATTTGCGCGCACGCGCGGAGGCAAACAGGCGTCCCGCATTGAAGCGCAGAGGGAGCCAGGATAATCCCGCCGAAAAATTCTGATGCAGGGTCTTAGCCGCCGATTCGAGATACAGCTCGTGTCCCTTGGCGCGCAGATCCCACTGCAAAATGCTTTCAGCATCGATCATGGCTTCGAGCGCGTCCCCGTATTGCACCAGCAGCGCTCGCTTGTACGACCCGTTGTGGCCGGGCAGGTGATCCCTGACACCGGCCTCACACGGATGCAGCCATTCCGAGTATTCGACGACCAGGTTGGCCCAGCTCGTCAGCGTGCGCGGATTGGCATTGACCATCGCCGGTCCAACCGCGGCCCATGGCTGCCGGTGAGCGCTAATCAGCGCCTCGGCCCAGCCGTCCGCGGGATAAGAATGATCTTCAACAAACGCGACTACGGGCGCGCTCGCGGCGAACACGCCCGCGGCGCGAGCGCGTGCTGTCGAAGTAATCTCCCCGACTTCTATCACCTTGAAACTATGAAAGTCGCTGAGCGCCGCCTCTTGCAACTGTAACGAGCTTTTCGCCGGCGCTGCGATCACGATCTCGAGCCGATCACGCACATTCTGCTTGTGCAGGCGCCGGACTGTGTTCGCGATGGTCGCGAAGTTGTCCGGGGTTATCACGATCACTGACATTTCCGGCTGCATGTTCCCCTGGTGGATTAGTCGATCATGGTGTTGTGGACGCGCACACCTTCGCGCGCCGAACGCTCTGCCGCATCGATGACTTCGAGCGAGCGCAGACCGTCTTCGAGATTGGGCACGGTGTCCGCACCGCCCGTAACGGCATCAACGAAAACACCGAGCGCGGTGCGGTACGACAGTTCCTGTCCGATCGCGAGCGCCTTCCGGATTCTGTAAGCACCGCCAGAGAATTGCGTCAACGCGCGCTCAACCCGCCTCGACGCCGAAAATTCCTCGCCGCTCCTGACCAGCTCCACCGCCGACGAGCGATAGCGATCGACGGCGAGCTTGCCCCAGTCGCCGAAGATATCGAAGCGGTCTTCCTGGATCGCAGTAAAGGAGAAAAAGGACTGCACGCAAAGCCCGCTCTCCAACTTGAGCTGCAGCCAGGCTGAATCGTCTTCGCTCGCAAATGACTGGATCTCAGCGTGCACTTCGCGGACTTCCTGCCGAAAAAAGAAACGTATCAGATCGATGTGGTGCGAAGCGAACTCGAGAAGAACGCCCCCGCCCGTGTTGCGCGCACGTTTCCAGACTGGCAGCTCCGCCTTAACGGTGGAGAAGATCGTGCGCGCGCCAACGAGGGTGCCGATGCTTCCGGTTGCTATCTGCTCCCGCAGCTTCGCGAAAAGCGGGTTGAACCGATAGTTGAACCCGATCATTCCGACCGTCTTCGCCCTTTTCCACGCCAGGCGTACGCGCTTCGCGTCTTCCAGATTCGTCGCCAGCGGTTTTTCCAGATACACGTGCTTTCCGTTTTCAAACGCGGCGATCGCCGCTTCGGCGTGGAGTAGGGATGGCAGGCAAATGACGACGGCCTCGATCTCGGGTAGTCGCAGCAGATCCCGATAATCCTCGAAACACCTGGCAGTCGGCGCTCGGATCCTGAACTGTTCGAGCCGCGTCGCATCGCAATCGGCAAGCGCGGCGATCTCGACATGCGTCAGCTGCGCAAGGACCTTCAGGTGAACGAGCTCTGCAATGCGACCACAGCCGATAAGCCCAAGTTTGACCACTTTTGTCATTATTTTCTTTTCAGGATCGGTGGAGGTTTTACGGTTGCCCTGCCGGCACTCCTTTACTGTTTTCCGATCCTGGTAATCCTTCCTCCACCTGGCGGCTCGACCTTACCGCCAAGCCGCGCAGTTAGGTGCTCCTTGAGCAGGTCGACGGCACGCGGCGCACTCGCGACCAACTTGCACGGAGTCGCCCCGCTCGCCTCCGGCACCTTGTAACCATCGCCGCCGAGGCATGCCGGGTAGGCAGCGAAAGCGACTCGCAGGGTCTCGTGAGCGCTTACCGTTCTTCCATCTGCCCGCACGACGTCACCGACGATGCGGGATCCGTCCGGCTGCAGAGTATCGAATTGAAAGGCGACTCCCGACAGCTGTAAGAACCCGCCGCGCCCGAAGTTGGCGGCAGACACGCCGTGCTCGAGTAGCTCGCGCAGGCGCGCGCCGGTCAGCGGGAACGTGACAATGCGCGTGTCGTCCGCAAAGAGAAAGATCGACTCGAGTTGATAATTCGTGATCGCGCCGGCAGCGAGCACATCGTCGAAGCGTAGCGCGCCGGAGTTGAGGAGCGCGACATCCGCGCCTGTACCAAGCCTCATGGCGTCAGTGACCAGGTTTCCGAAAGGCATTTCCTGCCGGCGGAGTGCACCGTCGCGTGCGTCGATTTCCACCGCGAGAGTCGCCAACTGGCGCTCTGGTCCCAGCCGCATGGTGAGGCTGTCGCGCCACGCCTGGGTCAAGCGCTCGACTGCCGCGTCCATGCGCATTCCGCGCTCTATAGGAATGACCTCGGTAGTCTGAGTATGGGAATCCCTACCAGCCGCGCTGACTGTCACGAGCTGCGCGCTCCGGGAATTTGCATCCGCTTTGACGACGAATCTGCCTGCCACTGCGACCGTTTGTCGTTCGTGCTCGTGCCCGCCGAGTATGGCGTCGAGATTCGGCTCACGCGCGAGCAGGGCACTATCCGATTTAACGAGTTGGTGCGTGAGGCCCACTACAACCTCGGCACCCATTGCCTTGAGCGCGATGATAGCGGCGTGCGCCGCGCTGTCCGGATCAGTGCAGCGAACATATCGTGAGTACGGAACCACAATGGTCGAACCAAACAGACCGACGCGCACTCCGTGTACGGTCAGCGTGTCCCACGAGCGCACGCCTGGGAAGGGTGATCCGTCGGCCAGGCCGCAGTTCGACGACAGCCACTTGAATCGCGACGCAGCGATGCGCGCAAACAACGTATCTCTGTTCAGCTCGAACTCGTGGTTGCCGAACGTCGCGTAATCAAGACTGGCCGCATTGAAGCCCTCCAGCATGTGCCGGCCCGCATACCACTTGCTGAGCAGACTGGGGCCGAAGACGTCGCCGGCGAGCATGAAGAGCACAGGTCCCGAGCGTTCCAGCGAGTCGCGCAATGCAGCCACGCGCGATAAACCGCCCATCCCGTCACGAAGCGTGTCGAGGATGTACACGTCGTTGACGAGAAGCAATCGAACTGGTCCCTTCGCGGGCGTGACGGGAGGTACGGATGCCTGCGGAGAGCACGCGAGCGCGATGAGGACGCCTGCGGCTGCCAGCTTTCTACGCAGGGGCATCTCTGCTCGTTGATAACTTTCTTGCGAACTCACGCGTGTGGATTCATGAATCAGCATCCTCAATCTCTATTTCTGTGCCTGGAGCCGTTCTTCCCCTCCCACACTACCGACTTCCTCATTCACGACTTCCACCTCTCCGTCCCCCACAGCCGACTCTCCGGTCTTCAAGGTCACACCCGCCTTCGCCGCCAAACGCTCGAGCGTGTCGCGATTCTCAAGGCTCCTGAGCATGTCGTCCACTTGTTGGTTCTGCAGGTAACGTCCGCGTTCCCAACCTTCCACAATCCCTTTTGGGGTACCGTAAAGAAGATCGCCCAGCTGGTCGTGAGTGAGACTGAGCCGTTCCCTCAGCGAGCGAATCTCCTTCGGCGCAAGCAGGCAATTCGTCTTTCGGATAGACAGCCACGCAATCCGCTCGGCATCGTCGCGGTGGTCGACGGTCCGTTCTTCGTGCTCGCACTTGTTGCATCGCAGTACCACTCGATCAACCGTCGCGCTCATGCCGCTCGCGCGAACAGTGACCGGCTCGGTTGAGCTCTGGTAGCGTCCTCCGCAGGCATGATGAATTTGTCCGTCGAGTGAGATCGACTTCATGAAGTAGCGGTACGAGGAAGGCGGGAAGTGTGAGGCGACAAATGGAAACCGCGCCTGGACGGAGTTGCGATGAAAATAAGGAGAGGACGTACTGCACGCACCTGCTCAGTCTGGTCCATTGCCTCGCGCCAGCGTAGTTTCGATCGCTGCTCCGAGCTACCCCAGCGGCGACGGCATGACGGAAGAGCTGATCACCGCGCTTGCCAAGGTTAAGGGACTGCGCGTGGTTCCACGGAGCTCTGCGTTCGCGCTCAGGGGAATGGGCCTCGACGCACGCGAGGTGGGCGATCGGCTCAAGTCCACTTCCAGAATTGGTCGCGAAATTACAGCGCCTCGCCGTCTCGAACCTCGCCCCCCGGGAGCACATCGCTCACAGCACGAAGGTTTTCATGCACGAAGTCCACCAGCTCTCCCACTGTGAGGTCGATGCGTTGTCCGTCACCGAGCTCCTGCATCAGCGCCGCGAACGGGAAAGTCTGGCCGTAGTGCTCCTGGATCGCGTTCGCCAGAACCACGATGTTGAGCGACTGCCAGTTCATCTCCCCGATCAGAGCAGTTGTTTCGCTAACGCCGTCAGCCTCCCACGTGTCGACCAGTTCGCGGACGTTGCCAATGACAAACTCAACAACTTCAGCGCGCGCGATCATGTTTTCTCCGCATCTGTATTCCAGAGACATACTGCCGCCGCCAACCCCCCATCGTCGCTCGTGTGAACCACCATACTTTCCGCGGGACCTAACCGCAGGCGCGGCTCCTCTTTCGTGCGCTCGCGGGCCTCTACTTCCACGATATTCGCGGTGGCATTCACTGAGCTGACATGGATGTCGCGAAGGCCGCTAAAGAGTCCTACGCCGAGTGCTTTGCCAGCTGCCTCTTTCGCGCACCAGAGACGCGCGGGCCAGTTCGCCTGTGCGCCCGCCGGCAGCCCTTGCAGCAGCTGCAGCTCGCTGGCGCTGAAAGCGAACCGCATCACGTCCTCGTTCACGCGAGTCACCTGCTCGATATCGATTCCGATGCCCCGGAGCCCTGGCGTTGCGCACGCCGCAGCCACAAACACACCGCCGACGTGAGAGATCGAGACAACCGACGCGGTCTGCGGGTCGTCGACCAACAATGCTTTCACACGAGGGCACCCTCGCTGGTCCGCGACAATCTCGATCTCTGCGGGACTTGGCGGATGCCCTGTGCAGCCGGCGAGAACATCGCATAGCGTCTCCTTGGCTACGGCTCGTCCCAGAAGCCATTCACGCCGTCGGCTCGCGGTTCCCCTGAGCCGCTCCCACGTCTCCTGCTCGCCCCGTCCGAGATACTGCTCCGCTAAACCGTTGAGGTTCCCGTCTTGCTCAGAGTCGCTCCAATCATTGCGGATCAGCCGCCGTACCGAGACGAGCTGCTGGATGACAAAGGAATTGAATAACGTCCATGGCGCGCTAAGCATTCCGGCATGCTCGTTGATTTTTACACTGGTACGGTGGTCTGCCACCAACGCGCGGCTTCCAGATTTCAGCACCTTAGCTGTTCTCCGGCGACGCAGCGGGCAAGCGCGCCGCGAGCACATCGATGATGGAATCCAGCGTTTTGCACGCGGCGAGCAACTCCATGTCTCCTGCCTGCGTGAGACGTGCAGTCTGCTGAAACGCGCCCAGAATCTCGACTCGTTTGATGGAGTCGATGCCGAGGTCCGCCTCCAGATCCAGCTTCGGATTGATGACGTCGGCTGGGTAGCCGGTCCGCTCGCTCACCAGGTGCAGCAGAGCCGCGGCGATCTCGTCGCGGGTTTTTGGAATAGGCGGGCGCGTGACCGCACTCCGGATTCCCTGTACTGGCTTCGCGAGGTCAATTTCAGGTCCCGTCTTCGGGTCATGCCTTACAGCACGTATTACATGTTCGCCGCGCCCGCCGAGGAACATCTCCAGTGCATGTTGCTGGACGTCAAGAAATCGCTCCATGGTTTTGAAGTATGCGCGCATGACTTCCATCACATTGGCAGTCGGGACATCGGCTGCGCCGACTTCTACTGCCGATTCTGCCTCAGCTCGGGCGCATGCCGCGGTCTCGCTCGGCGCCGATCGCCGGACACGATGTTCGTATAGCGGCTGCAAGTTCAACTCAACTCCGTTGGCGGCGAGCGCAGCGGTCACGTGGTTGATCTGAGCCAGCCCTGTGCGAGCAGTGATGTTCGCTGGAATTGCTAGGTGCGGCCGGCCGCGAAGGATGTCTTTCACGAATCCGGTCAGATTACCGCGCGCACCCACCTCCACGAATATGCGAACGCCGTCGCTGTACATCGCTTCCACGGTTTCGCGGAATCTCACGACGCTGGTCCACTGCTCCACCGCCAGCTGCCGCGCTTCGGTGAGGTCGTTGGGAAACTTCCTGGCGGTTACGCAGCTGTAAACAGGAATTTCAGCGGGATGCGTGAGTCTGCGATTGACAATTTCCCGGATCGGCTCAGCGAATGCGGTGAATAGTGGCGTGTGATACGGCCGGCCAAAGCGCAGGCGTTCAAACAACAGGCCCTCGCGGGAAAGGTCGGACATAACACGCTCAGCGGCCTCAGAAGTACAGACGAGTACCGCCTGGTGTGGGCAATTATCCATCCCGACCCACACTCCGTCACCGCCACGCACGATCTCGGATAGCCGTCGCACATCGGTCCCGACTGCGAGTAACACAGACTCCGAAGCCGCACCGCTTCCGGCGCTCTCTCCCGTGCGTGCCAACTCCTCCAAAAACTGCGCTCCCATTTCACGCGGTGCACCGAGCATTCCTGACACCAGGAGAGCGGCAAACTCACCAGTGCTATGACCGCATAACGCTTCCGGCCGCACGCCAAGGCGGGAGAGCAGCGCGTAAAGCCCAAGGTCGGCGGCCAGCACCGCCGGAACAGCGCGGCCAATGTCCCAGAGGCGCGCTGAGGAGCCTGCGCCCGCAGCATTTGGCCGTTCAGCCAAAACCGGCTCGCTCGCGGGCCGCCCGCCGCTGACTTCCGCGAAGGCTTTGTCGGCAACGTCGAACCACTCGCGGACTTCGGCGAATTCCCCATGCACATCGTGCAGCATGCCCGCGTACTGGCTGCCTTCCCCTGGAAAAAGGAAAGCAAGTTTCCCTGCCTCCCGCTCTTCCGAAAAATAAATACTGCCGGCTCCCGCGATCGTGCGACATGCAGCGTCGGCGATCCGGTGCTGTGCGATCTGCAGCCGCGTGCGAAGGTCCGCGATGGAGGATGCAACCACCGCCAGCCGAAAGTTGCCGGCCGGGAGCGGGACGTTGCACTCGTGCGCCAGCTCGTGCGGCGGCAGCGACTCGTCGGCATCCAGCCGCCGCCTCAGCGACTCCACGCGCGACAGGAGATCCGAGCGCGAATCGGCGGCAACTACGTAGACCTCGGTGTCCCGCGCTCCGCTCGAATGATCGAAGGACCGTGCGTCAGTGGAGAGTTGCGGCGTGTCGGCAGCAGCTTCCTTCAAAGCGCCGCGTGAGACGATCACGGCGGCGTCGCCTTTGCCGCCGAGCCGCAGCTCACGGTCCAGAGCGCGGCAACCGGCTGCGGCGGACATCACGTCGATCCCTCTGGACGCGAGCTCGCGCCTCACCCCGTCCGAAACCATTCCGGTGTCTCCCCAGGGTCCCCATCCTATGGCCACAACGCGGCCTGGCC
>JACDCM010000019.1:0-6230 GCA_013817545.1 Gemmatimonadaceae bacterium
TCGACGCAAGGCTCCAAGGCCGTGATATCGGAATAGTGCAACGGCGCGCGTCGGCGCAGGTTCTTCCAGCATTGAGCGCCGATACCGCTTTCTTTCTTCAAACGGCAGAAACCGCGCGAATCCTCGAACGGCGGGGCGGATGGGTTCGCGTCAAGTCGGTGCGCAATGAGGACGGATGGGTGCCTGCGTCGTTACTCGTGCCACTCATGCGCGATTGACGCTTCGGCGCGAAAGCCGGTAGCTTTCCGCATGCACCAGATCGCCATTCTCGCTAGCGCCGTTGTCGACCAGATCGCCGCGGGCGAGGTGGTCGAGCGCCCGGCGTCGGTCGTCAAGGAGCTCGTCGAGAATGCGTTCGACGCAGATGCACAGTCGATCGAGATCTCCGTGGAGGATGGCGGGCGCACCCGCATTAGAGTAGCGGATGATGGTTTCGGCATGCGGCGTGAGGATGCGCTCCTCGCCATTCGACGCCACGCAACTTCAAAGATCAGGGACGCTTCAGACCTCGTAGGCGTGAGTAGTTTCGGATTTCGAGGGGAGGCGCTTCCCGCGATAGCTTCCGTTTCGGAGATGGATATCGAAACATCCGCCAACGGTGGCGCGGGGACGTTGGTGCGAGCAGCGGGTGGGGAGATCATTGAGGTAAGGGACGCCGCCCGTCGCACGGGCACTACTGTGACGGTGTCTCGACTTTTCTACAACGCGCCATCACGCCAGCGATTCCTTCGTTCCGCCAGGTCGGAGTGGCGCGCGATCGCGGATCTGGTCTCGAGCACCGCGATGGTTCGGCGGTCCGTTAGGGTGCTGGTGTCGCACGACGGCCGCGAGGTGATGAACCTTCCTGCGGCACATTCAACCCGCGCGCGTGTGGCTGCGCTCTGGGGAGCTCAGTACGCGGAGCGGCTCGTGGAGGTGGACGATGTCCGCGGAGAAGTTCACGTCACCGGATTGGTAGAACGTCCCAGCGACGTTGGTACGGGAACCCGCCGTATTCACATTGTCGTTAACGGACGCGCCATCCGTGACGCGGGGATGGTGCGCGCCGCTGAAGCCGCGTATCGTTCCACCATTCCGGCCGGGACGCGTCCTTCGATCCTTCTGGAGATAACCGTCCCTGCTGACGCAGTGGATGTAAACGTTCATCCGGCCAAAGTGGAGGTTCGCTTCCGCGACCGCTGGCCTATCGAGCATACTGTCGAGTCTGCTGTTCGCCGCGCACTTGGAACACCGCGGAGCGAGGCTTCAATGGGGGCGTCTGGTTTCTGGGCGGTTCCCGGAATTGCATTCGCCCCTGTTGATGTGGAGGCGCTGCAGCCGCCGGGCGACAAATCGCCACTGCTGGGCGGGAATGCTACAACGGTGGAAACGGCATCAACGCACGATGGCGAAGAGGCTGTGCTCGTGCCTCCGCTGCGCCAACTGCGCAAGACTTACATAATGTTCGAGCGCGAGGATGGCGTCGTTCTCATAGACCAGCACTCAGCACACGAACGCGTGCTGTACGAGCGCTTTATGCACGCGTTGGAGCAGGGCGCCGCACCGTCACAGCGGCTACTTTTTCCGCTAACCCTGCACGTAGGGCCGCAGGAAGGAGACGCGTTCGAAGAACATCGCGAGATGTTCGAGCGGTTGGGCTATGAGATCGAAGGATTCGGCGGGCACACACTCCTTGTGCAGAGTGTGCCGGCGCCGCATCCACGTTTCGATGCCGAGCGCTGCCTGCGCGAGTCTCTTGATGCCCTAACAGGCAGCCGGATGCCGGGCACCGCATCGCGCCATGAGAAGCTGGCGGCCACCGTAGCGTGCAAGGCCGCCATAAAGGCCGGCGATTCCATGTCCGATGGCGAGATGCGATCGCTTTTCAGCGCCCTGGCCACGACCGTTCTGCCGGCGCACGATGTTCATGGGCGGTCGACGGTTGTGCACCTTCCGTGGGACGAGATTGAGCGACGGTTTGGACGGCGCTAAGCTTCGCATTATTTGCGGCCCCACCGCGGCCGGCAAGTCCGCCATCGCCATGATGCTGGCAGAGCGATTCGACGCAATGATTGTCAGCGCCGATTCGCGCCAGGTCTATCGCCGCTTCGACATCGGCACCGCAAAGCCGTCTCTTGCCGAACGCGCGCGCATTCTGCATCGGGGCATCGACCTCGCCGAACCCGAGGAGCGCTATTCGGCCGCGTTGTGGACAGAGTTGGCGCGCGACGCTCTGGCAGAGGCGCAGCAGACGGGACAAACCCCGGTAGTCGTGGGAGGAACCGGATTCTACATACGCGCCCTTACCTTTCCCCTGTTCGAAGCCGAGCCGCTCGATCCCGTGCGGCGGAGCGCCCTCGCTCGACTGATGGGCGAATGGAAGACTGGTGAGTTACGTCGCTGGTGTGCTGAAATCGATCCGCGGGTGGCGCATTCCGGGCGCACCCAATTGCTTCGCGCGTTGGAGACGGCTTTTCTGACCGGTGTGCGCATTTCCACCATGCGTGACCTGGCGCCGCGCAGGAAAGCCATTCCTGCCACTTATCTGGTGATTGACCCAGCCGAGGGATTACCAGCAAGAATAGTACAAAGAATTCATGCGATGCTGGACGCAGGTTGGTTGGAGGAAGTTCGCGATTTGGATACCCGCGTTGCTGAGGATGCGGTGGCATGGAACGCAACGGGTTATGCGGTCATGAGGGAGCACGCCAGATCCCGCCTTTCGCTGGAAGAGGCGATTGATCGCGTCATTATCCAGACGAGACAATACGCAAAGCGACAACGAACGTGGTTTCGGCACCAGCTTCCCGGAAAGTACGTCACCACGCTCGACCCCCGCAGCGCAAACGCAGGCGCGGAGGCTATCGCCTGGTGGAAGGCGGCCGCTTGAAGATCGGCATAACGTGTTATCCGACTTACGGGGGCTCTGGAGCGATGGCGACCGAGCTCGGCCTTGCACTCGCGGCTCGCGGCCACGAAGTACACTTCATCGCTTATCAACAACCATTTCGGCTTCCCGATTTTGTGCCTCGCGTTTTCTTTCACGAGGTCGATGTCGGCCGGTATCCGCTGTTCGAATATCCGCCGTACGATCTGGCGCTGGCAGTACGCATGCACGACGTAGTGAGGCAGCATCGTCTCGATCTCCTGCACGTGCACTATGCCATACCGCACGCAACTAGTGCGTGGATCGCCCGCGAAATGCTCGGCAAGGTGGGACAGGACGTGCAGGTCATCACGACGCTTCACGGGACTGACATTACGATCGTTGGACAAGACCCGTCGTTCCACTCCATAACGAAATTCTCGATTGAGAAATCGGATGGGCTTACGGCAGTGTCTGATTATCTACGCCGCGAGACGTACACGGCGTTCGGGTGCTCGAGCTGCGACGTAGAAGTGATTCATAATTTCATCGACCCTCTGGTGTACGACCGGTCGCGCTATTCCCACGCACTTCGCGGTCAAATCGGCGCCTCCAGGCGCGTGCTCATGCACATCTCGAACTTTCGCCCGGTCAAGCGCGTTCGTGACATCATCGAGATATTCGCCGCCGTCAACCGGGAGATTCCAAGCGCGCTGGTAATGGTCGGTGACGGACCCGACAGGGGCATTGCCGAACAGCATGCGCGGTCGCTGGGCGTTGAAAGCTCGACGTTTTTTCTCGGAAAGATTGATGCTGTCGCGCCGCTGCTCGCCAGCGCCGATTTATTTCTCCTTCCCAGCCAGAGTGAGTCGTTCGGATTGAGCGCCCTCGAGGCCCTGGCGTGTGGCGTCCCGGTCGTGGCCTCGAAAGCCGGCGGATTGGCGGAGGTGGTTATCGACGGCGTTACCGGCGCGCTTCGGGAAGTGGGTGACGTTCCGGCAATGGCCCAGGCGGCGGTCGAGATATTGCGCGATCGTGAACGGTGGAGGTCTGTCAGCGAGGCCGCCGCTCTGGATGCGCGCGCCCGCTTCGCGCAGGAAGACATAGTCGCACAGTATGAGGCGTACTATCAGCGTGCGCTTGGTTAGCGCCTTCGCCGCACTCGTCCGACTGCCGAATGCGCTTATGGCAGCCGCAGGCGTAATTCTGGGCGCCTGGTGGGTGGGTGGCGGCATATCAGGAAGCGTATTCGCGGCGGCCTTCGCGGCCATGGCCCTCACAGCCGCGGCCAACGCGTGGAATGATGCCGCGGATATCGAGATAGATCGAATCGCGCATCCCGAACGCCCGCTTCCTTCCGGGCAGCTGAGCAGGTCTACCGCCAATACATTTGCCTCCTGCTCAGCCGTAATTGCTGTTGTGTTTTCCTTGATCGCGCAACCATATCTCGCTGTCTTCTCTCTGATACTTCTTGTCCCTGTGCGTTTCTATAGCCCACACATTAAACGCCTGGGATTGCCCGGCAATCTGACGGTCGCACTGATTGCCTCTCTACCATTTGTGTACGGTGCGTGGGCAGCTGGACGTCCGCGCGCGGGGTTGGTGCTGCTAGCCATAGCCGCGCCCCTTCATCTTGCGCGCGAATTAGCGAAAGATCTGGACGATGTAACTGGCGACGCGGGAGTACGCCGGACTCTTCCAGTTCGCATCGGTGCGCGAGGAACGCGCGTAATGCTTGTTATGGCGGTGCTGGTTTTTGGAGCGACCATTGTGCCCCTTGGCTTGAGCGTGCCCCTCCTCGCTGCGGCGCTCGCGCCGACATTCCTGCTCTGCGCTTTTGCGATTCGCCGCGCCTTGCTCGGTCGCGAGGGGAGTCCGCGTCTACTAAAAGCCGCAATGCTCTGCGCGATGGTGGCCTTCGTCGTTGCTAAAGTATGACCGGATGAGCTGCGCTTTTCGGGCATTACATTGACGATCTTCCAGGCCTTCGTGCTCGGAATTCTACAGGGGTTGGCTGAATTTCTTCCGATCAGCAGTTCTGCTCATCTGTCGCTGGCGCCATGGATCTTCGGATGGCCGGCACCGGGACTCGCGTTCGACGTGTCGTTGCACGTTGGGACGCTCGCCGCTGTACTGTGGTTCTTCCAGGAGGAATGGACGCGGCTAGCGCGTGCCGGCTTTGAGATAATCCGTGCGAGGAAGGTGCAAACCGAGGCGCAGCGGCGCGCCGTGTTCCTTGTGATTGCCACGATTCCCGGAGGAATAGCCGGACTTCTTCTCAACCAGTACGCCGAAACAATCTTTCGGACTCCTGCGTTGACGGGCGCCGCTCTTATCATCATGGGCGTCGTACTGTGGGCTATCGACAAATTGGCGCCCACTGCGCGGCCCATGGATACGATGAAGTGGCAGGATGCACTCGTTTTCGGACTGGCGCAGGTAGTGGCGCTGGTACCAGGCGTGTCCCGTTCCGGATCCACTATCGCCGCTGGGCGTGCACTTGGATTCAGTCGCGAAAGTGCGGCGGTATTCAGCTTTCTGATGAGCATGCCGATCACAGCGGCTGCGGCAGCAGTGAAGGTTCCGGAAGCCATTCGGGAATCGGGGTTGGGCGCACCGTTACTGGTGGGCATTGTTGCTTCCGCCGTCAGCGGATGGCTGGCAATCAGCGTCCTTTTGAAGTACGTCAGCCGCCATAGCTTCGGAGTTTTCGCTTGGTACCGGCTTGCGCTGGGAGTTTTCGTGCTCTGGCTGGTGGCGCATCGTGTCTAAGGACTTCCTGTACGACGGGCATTCCGCGGCAGAGTTGCGGGTTATTCTTGGAGTGCCGCGTCTGGAGCTTCTCCATACGGTAGGGTCTACTCTCGATATTGCCCACCAACTGGCGCAGGACGGGGCTCCTGGTGGGACGCTCGTGCTCGCGGACTCGCAGTCCAAGGGGCGAGGACGCGGTGGCCGAACATGGAAATCCGAACCCGGTTCGGGGATCTGGTTGACACTGCTCGAGCGCTCCAGCAAGGCGACCGCGGACTTGCTATCTATAAGAGTGGGTCTTCACGTCGCGCGGGTGATAGACGGATTCGCCGGAACGACCGTCTTGCTCAAGTGGCCCAACGATCTGTACGCGGACGGCGGAAAGGTCGCGGGAATTCTGATAGAATCACGATGGCGAGGCGATCACCTCGACTGGTCGGCAATCGGGCTCGGTATCAACCTGTGTCCGCCGGCCAGCATTCCGGAGGCGCGTGGGCTTCGGCCGGGAACGGCGCGAGTCGACGTTCTTCGAGTCATCGTTCCAGCGCTGCGAACCGCGGCGGCAGCGTCGGGCCCATTGTGCAAAGAGGAACTTCGCCATATCGCCGTACGCGACATGGCTCGCGGGCGG
>JACDCM010000019.1:6240-21853 GCA_013817545.1 Gemmatimonadaceae bacterium
CCAGCCGGCGCGTGGACGCGTTCGCGGAATTTCCGCCGATGGGTCTCTCGTTATCAACTCCGCGACGGGCGACATACGCGCCCGTGCGGGGTCACTCGTGCTGGAGGAGGACGCGTGATTATCGCGCTTGATGTGGGAAACACTGAGACCACGATCGGACTTTTCGAGAAAGCCGAACTGAAATCGCACTGGCGAATCACCACCGATTCCACGCGAACCCCGGACGAGTGGGGGCTGCTCCTGCACTCGCTGATGCAGGCGGTCCAGATTCCGCCCGACAGAATAGCGGGTGCCGCGATAGCGTCCGTCGTCCCACCCGTGACAGGCCCACTGGCCGAAGCTTGCTCGGAGTGGCTAAACGTGGCACCCGTCGTAATAGATGGCCTATCACGGCTGCCCATAATACTGGAGGTAGACGAGCCTCTAACAGTGGGTGCAGATCGAATCGTCAACACCCTGGCCGCAAGCAAGCTGTATGGCCTGGACATGATCGTGGTCGACCTCGGTACCGCCACCACCTACGATTGCATCACTGCGGCTGGGGTTTTCCTGGGTGGAGTAATAGCGCCAGGCCTGCGATCACTTGCGGAGACGCTATTTCGCAGGACCTCCAAGCTCCCGGCAATCGAACTGGTCCCGCCCGCTCGCGTGATTGGGAAGCGCACCGAAGAGTGCATTCGTGCTGGCGTTGTATTCGGAACTGCAGAAAGCATAGATGGACTTGTGCGCCGCATTAAGAAGGAATGGCCGTCGGCGGCGGTGCCAAAAGTAATTGCAACTGGTGGTTTGGCTCCACTCCTGGCGCCGTTGTGCGACGAAATAGATAGCGTGGACTTGCATCTGACGCTGCAGGGTTTGCGTTTGGCGCACGAAATTCTAACGGCACAGACAGATGGATAAACAGGGCTGGTCACTCATTAAGCCACCCTGAAACCAGTATGGGACAGATTACTGGCCAAGCTGCGATTTTATCTAGAAATAACGAGAGATTCTACTATCTAAATCGAAGCAATATCTAAAGTTGATACGGCTCTATTAAATTCGACTTGAAGGCTTGACCGTTACGCCATACGGGTGTACATTACACGCTTGTTAGCACTCTCCAGTATTGAGTGCCAGCAATTTCGTGTACTGCTTTCGTGCAACCCCATTTCAGGAGAGGCGCAACTCATGGCCACCAAGAGTGCCGTAAAGGTTACCCCGCTCGCCGACCGCGTCGTCGTAAAGGCGCTAGAAGAATCCGAACAGATGCGAGGCGGCCTTTACATCCCCGACACCGCGAAAGAAAAGCCCCAGCAGGGCTCGGTCGTCGCCGCTGGTCCGGGACGGTTTGAGAAGGACAAGCGCGTCCCCATGGACGTCAAGGTCGGTGACAAGATCCTCTACGGAAAATACAGCGGGACCGAGGTTACCCTCGACGGCGAACAGTATCTGATCCTCCGCGAATCGGACATCCTCGCGGTAATGGGCTGATTGTAGCTCCTGATTTCCGGTACGAACTGCTCCCTGCGGGCAATTCGCCTGATCCCTTTTACTCACTGACAGGATAGAACATATGGCTGCCAAGGAACTGCATTTCAACGTTGACGCGCGCGCGGCGTTAAAGCGCGGCGTGGACAAGCTCGCGGACGCCGTCAAGGTGACGCTCGGACCAAAGGGCCGAAACGTCGTCATCGACAAGAAGTTCGGCGCCCCCACCA
This sequence comes from Gemmatimonadaceae bacterium, assembly GCA_013817545.1. GTDB lineage: Bacteria > Gemmatimonadota > Gemmatimonadetes > Gemmatimonadales > Gemmatimonadaceae > JACMME01. The sequence continues at coordinate 7,941 of JACDCM010000019.1, forward strand.
TCACGAAGGACGGCGTGACGGTCGCGAAGGAGATCGAACTCTCTGATCCGCTCGAGAACATGGGCGCGCAGATGGTCAAGGAAGTCGCGACCAAGACGTCCGATATCGCTGGCGATGGAACCACAACCGCCACCGTACTCGCGCAGGCGATTTTCCGCGAAGGACTAAAGAACGTCACGGCAGGCGTAAACCCGATGGCGCTCAAGCGCGGCATCGACAAGGCGGTTGCTGCGGTGGTCGAGGACCTCAAGAGAATCAGCGTTCCCACCGCTGGCAAAAAGGAGATCGCCCAGGTAGGCGCCATCTCCGCCAACAACGATCAGGAGATCGGCGATCTGATCTCCGAAGCGATGGAGAAGGTAGGCAAGGACGGCGTCATTACCGTTGAAGAAGCGAAGGGCCTCGAGACGACGCTTGAGACGGTGGATGGCATGCAGTTCGACCGCGGCTACCTCTCGCCCTACTTCGTGACCGACCCCGAGAAGATGGAAGCGGTACTCGAGGATGCTCTCATCCTCATTCACGACAAGAAGGTGTCGTCGATGAAGGACCTGCTTCCGATTCTCGAGAAGGTTGCCCAGCTCGGCAAGCCGATGCTGATCATCGCCGAGGATATCGAGGGTGAGGCGCTGGCGACCCTGGTCGTTAACAAGCTCCGCGGAACGCTCCGCATCTGCGCCGTCAAGGCGCCCGGCTTCGGCGATCGCCGCAAGGCAATGCTCCAGGACATCGCGGTCTTGACCAACGGACAGGTGATCTCTGAAGAAGTCGGCTTCAAGCTCGAGAACGCTGTCATCAACGATCTCGGCAAGGCGAAGCGGATCGTGATCGACAAGGACAACACGACGCTCATTGACGGCGGCGGCGAAGACAACAAGATCCAGGGCCGCGTCAAGGAGATTCGCGTTGCGATCGACAACAGCACCTCCGATTACGACAAGGAGAAGCTGCAGGAGCGTCTGGCTAAGCTCGCGGGCGGTGTGGCCGTGATCAACGTTGGCGCCGCGACTGAAGCCGAGATGAAGGAGAAGAAGGCCCGCGTCGAGGATGCTCTTCACGCTACTCGCGCAGCGGTTGAGGAAGGCATCGTTCCTGGTGGTGGTGTTGCCTTTATCCGTGCTCAGCGCGCTCTCAAGGATCTCAAGTTCGAGGACCGTGACGAGCATATCGGTATCGAGATCGTGCGTCGCGCGATCGAAGAGCCGATGCGCATGATCGTTCAGAATGCGGGCGGAGAAGGCTCGATCGTGGTCGAGAAGATCCGCAACGGCAAGGAAGACAACTATGGCTACAACGCCTTGACCGACAACTATGAAAACCTTGTTCAGGCCGGTGTCATCGATCCGACCAAAGTTACCCGTACGGCGCTGCAGAATGCGGCGTCGATTGCCGGCCTGCTTCTCACGACGGAAGCCATCGTGGTGGAGAAGAAGGAAGACAAGCCGAGTATGCCATCGGGCGGTCCTGGCGGCGGCGGCATGGGCGGGATGTATTAGTCAGCTAGAGTTGGTAGCAAATGAAACGGGGACCTCTAAAGGGTCCCCGTTTTTTTTTCACGCACCCGAGCGGGCGGTAGTATCCCGCTCGCGCGCCCCTAATCCATCGCGAATTCCTTCGCGAAAGTGACAGCAAATGAAAATGTCTTGGCGCGGCTCCGCGTCTCCATCACGCCGGCAACGCGTTCAAGTCGCGCAGGCACACCGAGTATTTTCTCCTGAGCCCGCTTTCCCCGCTCATTCAGTCCTTCAACGGCGTCGATTGCCCAGTAGCGAATCTGCTCCTGAACAATCTTCATGTAATCCCGCGGCCCATAAATTCCGGCCCTCCGGACTACATCCGCCATGGTGTTGAAGTTCGGCATGTTGACCCCCGGCATGTCAATCGACGGCATTACTTCGGCCGCAGACTCCAGAGCGCGGTTCGGATCTCGCTTGAGGACTTCTTCGAAGATGGATCGGTAGAACGCGTAATGCCGGGCTTCCTCCTTGGCCACGTTTGACAACACCGTCCCGATTGTCGGCTCATACTCGCTGGCAAGCTTGCCTGTGTTCGCGTGGCTGACCTGTGTCGCTCTCTCTTGCAGGGTGGTGTAGACAAAAACCCGGTACGGGTCCTTGTCCCAGGCGGGCTCAAATCCCGCTCTTAAATACTCAAACTGCATTCTCTCGAGCTCGGGGTTGTTCAATATCTGGCTGTCGCGAGTGTAGTCATGCAGAACTGCGCCATGGCGATCCTCTTCCGCAGTCCACATGTTGGTCCAGCGGGACCAGAAGCTATCGCTGCCAAGGTACACAGCGAGTATGCGATGGAAGTGCGGCAAGCCTTCCTCCGTCAATAGATTGAGCGCCAGCGCAATGCGTGCGGGGAGGTTGATCCCTCGCGCCCTCTCGCGGAGCTCGCGTATGTGACGATCAGGGTCGGTGTCAGGGGCTGCGGCAAGTAGCTCGCTGGGAAACCAGAGAATGCGCTTCGCTTCGTGCGTTTCCATCAGCGAGTGCACGACAGGCTCCAGGTCAGCGAGCACCTCCACCTTCGCGAGCATCTCAGCTTCGACTGTATTCATTCTCGGGAGGGTTCAAGTAGCAGTCACACGTCGAACTTTTATCGCTCACGCGTGATTGCTTGACAACCTGGGCATTTGCGATGGATGTGACATCCATCGCAAATGGAGGACCAGCAAAATGAATCATTTGTGAATGATAACCAACATCAATATCCGAGTTCGCACCAGCTGTGAAGAGGGCATCGGAATCGGAAAAGGCGAAAATACGGTACTCAAGAATCAAAAACCGAGTGAGAGTTGCTCGGTAGCTACTTTTCTCCCAGCCTGGAACGGCCCTGCGACCGCGTGCTGTGTACAGACTTCCAGCCTGGTGGCCACTCGCGCTCCGGCAAGGTGGTCTCGTACCGTGGCCCACGCCACGCCTGGATGGTTGCACTCCTTGCTGAGATGTGCCAGAGCCAGATACGACATGCCTCGATGAGCGCAGTCCCGTGCCAGCTCGCCGGCTTCCAGATTGCTCAGATGACCGCGGTTGCCGGCTATGCGCTGCTGCACTGACGGAGGGTAAGGACCGTAACGCAGCATCTCCTCGTCATGGTTGGCTTCCAGCACCAGAATGTCGACACGCGAAAGAGCCCGGCGCAGCGAATTTGTGACACTGCCAACGTCGTATGCCACGGCAGCGCGAACCCCTGTGGCCGTGTCCGTTGCCACAATAGCCACAGGTTCGGCTGCATCGTGGGAGATGCGCACCGCTTGAATGCTGAAGGCGCCGACGGGAAAGGAAGCGTTGGAATCGAACGTCTGCACGTCGGCAACTGAGAGTTCTGGCCACGCGCGCACGGTGCCCCTGGTGGCATGTACGGACCACCCCCACTTTCTGGCGCTGGCGCATGCGCCGCGCGCATGATCCAGATGTTCATGTGTGAGGATGATCGCGTGAATCGACTCGACCGTTACGTCGATTGCGGCAAGTCGCGCAGCGAGAACGCTCTGCGGAAATCCGGCATCAATGAGAACGCGTGAGTCGCCGGACTCGAGCAGGACGGCATTTCCACTGCTTCCGCTTCCAAGGACCCATAACTTCACAGAGCGCTCCGCCTGCTTTTGGCGCAAGCCGCGACCAGCTGCCGACGACCTCGCAGACCGAGCCCAACCTGGCGCCGCGTCATCGCCCGCTCTGCCGTCAGCAGAAACTTCTCAATGTCATATGCGCCCAGCTCCTCACCCTCTCCCCACGAAAAGGGTGGAACGTACTTCGGCGGCATCGCGCTACCGTAAATGTTGCTTCCGGCACCTACAACGCTGCCAGTGGTCAGGCGCAAGCCTATCCCCGTCTTGACGTGATCTCCGAAAAACGAACCCAGTCTTACTGCTCCAGAGTCTCGAATACCCGACGGCGTCCATAGCGCAACGCTTCCGTAGGTATTCTTCATGTTGCTCGTTGTCGTGCCCGCGCCGAGGTTCACCCAGCGACCAAGATACGAATGCCCGACAAAGCCATCATGCGCCTTGTTGCTATGGCCGAGAATTACCGAATCGGCAATCTCGCCACGAACCACGCACATCTCACCGATTGAGCAACCGGCAACCCGATCGCCGAGAACGCTGGCATTTTTTCCGATCGCTAGCGGACCGACCAGGCGGGTAAACGCTCGGACGGTCGCGCCTGCGCGAACGAGTACGGGCCCCGATGTGGCGTCGATTACGACCAGCGGCTCGACATTCGCGCCGCGTTCGATATAAACGGGATTGTTGCCGAGGACCGTGACATGCGCAGCTGAAATACAATCGAGCGCCGGGGCAAGGCGGCCGATGTCGTCCTGCAACTGCGCTGCGAGATCGGTGATGATACTCCAAACCTCTGTCAGCCACCTTCCCTCGATTCCCACGTTGCGATTCCCCGCGGTTTCCAGCGACTCCAGTGGCGCCTCACCACCCTCCAGTTCCTCCACGTCGAGTTGTACGCGAAGGCGCACTGCGGCCACTCGGCCATGGCACGTCCATATGTCCGCCTCCTGACTTATCCACTCGAGGGGCACCACACACCGCGAATTTGCAACGATAGAACCGGCAGGTATGGTAGTCGAAACTGCCGGCGGCGCGTCAAGCTCTTCAAACTCCCCGAGGTGGGTTGCGACTATCGAGCCGGCGGCGCGAGCACGAAGGGCCGATTCCCATCGAGCGCGAATAAGCTCGACGCCGGTGCGTAGCTCGCTGGTGGGCCGTGTGAGTGCGAACGGCTCGAATGTTCTCGCAACGAGATCATCGTACAGATACAGTCCGCTCACGGCTGGTCCCTGATGCTGGCGGGAAGGGAATCGAGCAGCGCTTTCAGGTCCGCCGCGCGCTCGACGGTCGTGACGAGTGTTAGTCCCTCACGCGAGACCACCACCAGATCGGATACTCCAAATAGAACAACGCGACTTCCCTCAGCATGAACGACATTATTATTCGACTGCACGAGGTGTACAGCCCCCGCCACAGCGTTTCCACCTGCGTCTCGTGTGCGAACGCGTCGGAGCGCGGCCCACGTGCCTACGTCGTCCCATTGGAAATCACCGGGGATGACAAGGACCTTGGCACTCCGCTCGAGCAATCCCTGGTCGACCGAAACAGGCTTGACAGCGGAGAAGAAACCTTCGATGCCAGCGTTGTCAGCAAGGGCAGAAGACACTTCCGGTGTATGCGCTCGCAGTTCGCTCAGGAAATCGCTTACTCGCCACACAAATATTCCGGAATTCCATAGATAGCCTTCGCGCATCATATGGCCAGCCGTCGATACATCTGGTTTCTCGGCAAAACGCGCTACGCGGAACGCGCCAGCAACGGCATCTGCGAGCTGTATGTAGCCGAATCCAGGGTCTGGACGTGTCGGTACCACGCCGACGGTAACCAGAGCGCTCTCGCGCTCGGCCGTATCCGCAGCATGAGACAACACCAAGCGGAAGCCCTCCTCATCACCGATCGACCAATCGGCGTGAACGCAGATCATGACCGCACCGCCGTTCTCTCGACGTTCTATCTCCATCGCCGCCCATGCGAGAGCTGGCGCCGTCCCTGCCGCCCGCGGTTCGGCGATTATGTTGTGCGCTGGTATGTCCTGGAGCAACTCGGCGATGTCGGCAGCAATCGAGGCGTTGGTGAGAATCAGGATACGCTCCGGCGCGACCAGGGGCGTGAGGCGCCGCACCGAGTCGGCGAGGAGGGAGGTATCGTTGACAAGTGCGAGCAGCTGCTTCGGACGACGCGGTGTGCTGAGTGGCCAGAATCGCGAGCCGACCCCCCCAGCCAGGATGACTGCCCAACGGCTCACGCTTCGCGTGCCTCGGTGCTCTCGGATTCAACACCTGCAAGCTCCACAGCGCGCGCATAAAGCTTTCTGGGGCTGAATGGCTTGGTGAGGAAATCGCTTGCGCCGATTTCCAGAGCTCTGCTTTGATACTGTTGCTCGCCCGCGGCGGTCAGCACGATGCAGGGCAGCGATTTCCAGCGCTCGTCAGAGCGAATGCGTTCCAGGACATCCAGACCGCTCAACCGCGGCATCATGAGATCGAGCACGACGAGCGCAAAATCTTCGCCCCGTTCCAGAGCGTCCATGGCTTCCTGCCCATCGTAAGCCAGAGTGACGTCGAAGGGACCTTGCTCGAGCTTCATCTTGATGATTCGGCCAATGTGCGGCTCGTCGTCCGCTACCAGTACCCGCAACCGCTCGCTCAATGGCTAATCCTTAAATGATGGCGGCAATTCGCCGCCGGTTGCGCCGGAGTTCGAAGAGCAACCGGGCGATGTCTGCATTTTCATTGGCGACGACGAGGAGAATGGCGTCGGCCGTCAGCGAGCAGATTATGATGATCTGCTCCTCATACTCGAGTACGCACGTGTTAAGCGTTATTCCGCCCGCGTGTCCGCCCAGCTCCTCGGAAGAGGTCAAAACCGCTGGAACCACTGCCGCGAGTCCTTCCGTGTCGATCCCAGCCGTTGCCTGGCCGTCGATCAAAAGGCCGTCACGTCCCAGGACAACCGCGGCTGCAACTCCCTCGCGCTGCCGGACTGCACTGACGAGGTCGCGGATAGTGGGCATTTGATGACGGATGATGAAAGAAAGCACGGCGGATGCCGTTGTGAAACGTTTTCAGGTTCGCGGCCGGTCAGGGCAGGATTACGGTGCCATCGCGGATCACGTCCGATCATAATGGTGTAACTATCGAAGTCAAGCGATATAAATTGCTTGAAGTCGCGGGACGGGAGACGTATCCTTCGCCGCGAACATACACCTCCCAAGCAATCCTCCATTGTGTGCATGCTGAAGGTAATTCCAATCGTGTCACTCGTTTCGCTAGTCACGTTTACAGCGTGCGGCGATCCGACCAGTATCACCGCGCGCCTGCCGACCGTTGCTGACACGATCACTGTTTTCGCGCTCACAGGTACGCCCCTGAGTGTGCCCACGGCGCTGAACACCTTTCGGCATGAGGCAGTTCGGACCGAGGCGACTTCCATGTACGATGTTGTGTTCGACATCGATGCATCCGGGCGAGTGCTCCTCTATCCCCCCGCGGCAGTGGGTGGGTTTGGCAACGCGGGACTTCGCACAGTGAGTGAAGCTTTCGATGCTCTTGAATCAGCACCCGATCGCGGATTCGACAGCGAGGATCCGTTGACAGTCAGTGTAGGCGAGGTCGTTGTGATCCGAGCGGAGCCGCTGGAATGCCGTAACAGTCTCAATTCGGAAATCTACACAAAGCTCGTTGTAGATAGCGTCGATCTGGCTACCCGCACAATCACATTCCGCGTGCGCGTCAACCCGAACTGCGGCTTTCGTGATCTCACGGAAGGTGTTCCTGAAAATTAGCGGCCAGCTTTCAAGGGATGGTTGCATTCGTCCGGTCTTTCATCTCGTCCCGTTCGGTGCACGTCGCCTGCGTTTTGCTTCCGGCAGTGCCCGTCTCGTTGTGTGGGGGGAGGCGCATCGGCGGCCTCCGGTAACCACATTTCGAGCTGAGCTCCGGAGCTAGACTACACGTGCACGACGTCAAATGGCTGCGCGATAACCTCGATGTCCTGCGTGACGCCATGCGTCGGCGAGGCAAGCTCGAGGCGCTCAGCGGTGATCTCGACCGGATTGGAGAGCTTCTCACACAGCGTGCGCTGCTGGTGCATGCCACTGATGCGAAAAAGGCGAAGCGCAATTCCTCGAGCCAGGAAGTCGCGCGGCGGAAGAAGGCAAGCGAGGACGCCGATGTATTGATAGCCGAGACGCGCGCCCTCGGTGGAGAGATCACAGCCCTGGAGAAAGATCTCGCCGAGTCGGAGGAGGAGCTGAGTACGCTCCTCCTCCAGATTCCCAACATCACTCTTTCGGACGTTCCTGAAGGTGGTGAGGAGAATGGTATCGTGCTGCGCACGTGGGGAATCCCGCGAGAACAGGAGGGCGTCCGGCCGCACTGGGAGGTCGCCAGCGATCTCGATATTCTCGATCTGGCTCGCGGTGCGAAGGTCGCTGGATCAGGGTTTATCGTTTTTCGCGGCGGTGGAGCCCGGCTCGTGCGAGCGCTCATGTCCTGGATGATCGATCTGCACACGCGAGAGCACGGCTATGAAGAGGTATGGGTTCCCTTCGTAGCCAATCGAGCTTCCATGACAGGCACGACGCAACTCCCGAAGTTCGAGGAGGACATGTACGCGCTCCGGGATGACGAGCTTTTTCTTATCCCGACTGCCGAGGTCACAGTTACGAACCTGTACCGCGAGGAGATCCTGGACGCGGCAGACCTGCCGGCCGCGTACGTCGCGTACACGCCATGTTTTCGGCGGGAAGCCGGTGCGGCTGGCAAGGATACGCGGGGTCTCCTGCGTGTGCATCAGTTTGACAAGGTCGAGATGGTGAGATTCACCACCCCAGAGGATTCACTTGCTCAGCTGGAGGCTATTACGGGCCACGCAGAGCAGGTCCTTCAGAGACTTGGTTTACCATATCGCGTTGTGCTTCTCGCGGGTGCGGACACGGGATTCGGCAGCGCCAAGACGTACGATCTCGAAGTGTGGGCGCCCGGTGTTGGCAAGTGGCTCGAGGTGTCCTCCTGCAGCACCTTCACCGATTTTCAGGCTCGGCGCGCGAATATCCGCTACCGGCCCGCGCCCGGTGAAAAACCTCGCTTCGTGCACACCCTTAACGGTTCCGGACTGGCTTTTCCGCGCACCATCGCTGCCATTCTCGAGCATTACCAGCGGCCGGATGGAACGGTTGAGGTTCCCGCGGTTCTGCGCCCGTATCTAGGCGCCGGCACGTTGGAGTAGCGGTATGCGCCGCCGCGCGCCAGCCGTGCTCCTGGCGGTTCTGCTCGGAATCCTGGTTGGCTCTTACGTGCTCTATACCCGAACCGTGGTGCGCGTTCTGCGACAGGATGAAGCGCGGCTCGGGCAAATGTACGCGCGCGTTTTTCGGGCGCTGTCGGACACCAGCGTTGACGCCGGAAACGCGGCGCTACTCGATCTCTCACGTCACATTGCCCGGCTCGGCGTTCCGGTCATAATCACCGACGCAAATGGACGACCCGCGGCGGCGGAGAATCTGCCGTTCGAGGCGCCCCTGTCCGATCCTCGGGTAGCTGAATACGTCCGGAAACTCGACAAGGAGAACGCTCCCGTCGCCGAACCTGGCGTCGGGCAGATCCACTTCGGCGACAGCCGGCTCGTTAAGGGCCTGCGCTTCGTTCCCGTCATTCAGTCCGTGCTTCTCATTCTCGTGCTTGGCGCCGGAGCTTACGTCCTTCGCATGCGCGGCCGGACTGATCGTGAGCGAGTCTGGACCGGAATGGCGCGCGAGTCCGCGCACCAGCTGGGAACTCCACTATCGAGCCTCACTGGATGGGTGCAACTCCTCGCGGAACAGGTCGAAGATCCGTCCGCTGCGGCTGCGGTTCGGCATATGGAAGGAGATCTGGTTCGGCTCGAGCGCGTGGCGAATCGCTTCGAGCGAATTGGCCGTCCGCCTCGCCGCGATACGGTCGATCTGTGTGAGCTTGCCTTGAATGTTACGAGGTATTTCCAAGCGCGTGTGCCGACTCTGGCGCACCGCGTCACCGTCGCTTCAGTGTGTGAAAAGGGTCCGTTGGTGGTGCAGGGAGATCCGGTTCTGCTCGAGTGGGCTCTCGAAGCACTTGCCAAGAATGCCATCGATGCTCTGGCCGGCCGCGGGGGACGGCTGGAAATCTCGGCCCAGCGCGTAGATGCCGGCCGCGTGCGCATTCGGGTGAGCGACGATGGTCCCGGAGTGCCGCGCGAGCTCCGCCGCCGTGTGTTCGAAGCAGGATTCTCGACCAAGGAATCCGGGTGGGGTATCGGTCTTTCTCTGGCGCGACGAATCGTCGAGGAGAATCATCGCGGGCGTCTCGTACTCGTTCCAGCCGACCGAGGCGCGACCTTCGACGTTATACTTCAGGGATGACGACCTCCCTCACCGAAAGCGCGCTACTCGAGCGTCTCAATCCCGCGCAGCGCGAAGCGGTGCTTCACGCTGAGGGACCCCTGCTCGTGCTCGCTGGCGCCGGATCGGGTAAGACTCGCGTGCTCACCAGCCGCATCGTTTGGCTGATCGAGCAGCACGGTGTCTCTCCCGCGAATATCCTTTCGGTCACCTTCACGAACAAGGCGGTTGGGGAAATGCGCGAGCGCGTCACCGCGCTCCTTGGAGAGCGGCCGGCCTCGATGTGGTCGGGCACCTTTCACTCCATTGGCGCGCGGATGCTTCGCCGGGAGGCGCGCCTGGTTGGCCGAACCCCGAATTTCACCATATACGATGAGGACGATGCCCTCGGCGCGGTGAAGCGCATCATGGATCGGCTTCGGATACCTGCGAAAGAGTGGCCGCCGAAGGTGATCCGAGGGGCTATTTCGGAAGCCAAGAATGGGCTTGTCCGGCCAGCAGAGTACGAATCGCTGGCACGCGATCCACTCTCGCGTACGGCCGCCGCGGTATACAAGGACCTGGAGGGCACGCTACGGGAATGCAACGCCGTGGACTTTGATGATCTGCTTGTGCTTCCCGTTCGCGTCCTGCAGGAAAACGCCGATCGGCTTGAGTCGTATCGTGACCAATTCCGCCACATTCTCGTTGATGAATATCAGGACACGAATCGGGCGCAATACGAGTTCGTCCGGTTGCTGGGCGGCGGGCATGGAAATGTTTGCGTTGTGGGGGATGACGATCAGTCCATCTACGGCTGGCGCGGCGCCGACATTCGAAACATCCTCGATTTCGAGAAGGACTTTCCGCAAGCGGTAGTCGTGCGCCTGGAAGAAAACTACAGATCGGCGCCTCAAATTCTCGACGTAGCGAACGCTGTCATCAGTGCCAATCGGGGACGGCGTGGCAAGACGCTACGCGCCACGCAGCCATCAGGAGATCGTGCTACGCTGGTCGCTTGCCTGGACGAACGGGACGAGGCGCGTTTCGTAGCGGATGAGCTGCTTTCACGCAGGCGGGCGGAGCGCGATCTCGGTCTCCGCGACATCGCGATTCTGTATCGCACGAACGCTCAGAGTCGTGCCATGGAGGACGCCATGCGCCGGCGTGACATTCCGTACAGGCTGATCGGCGCAGTTCGATTCTACGACAGGCGCGAGATTCGGGATCTCACCAGCTATCTCAAGCTCATAGCGAATCCCTCGGACGACGAAGCCTTCCTGAGAGCGGTCGGCGTACCGCGGCGTGGCTTGGGCGATACGACACTCGAAGCTTTGGCGGCGCGCGCGAGGGAAGCGGGCGTGCCTCTTTTTATTGCGGCTGAGCGACCCGACTTGCAGCAGGGAATACGAGCTGCCGCGCACCAGCCGCTCGCGGATTTTGCACGCCTCATCCGGCGCTTCCGCGAGCGAGCGGCGGAGGCGAGCGTTGACGGCCTTCTGAAGGAGCTGATCGAGGAGATCCGGTTTGCGGACTATCTTCGCGGCGAAGGCACGGATGCGAATGACCGGATGGATAACGTGAAGGAGTTGATTGCCGGCGCGGCCGAAACGGTCGTGGATGAAGGTGGGGAAGTTGGACTGACGCCGCTCGATCACTTCCTCCAAAGGGCGTCGCTTCTCGCGGGTGCGGATGCTCTTGATCCGAATGCTGATGCGGTCGCGATGATGACCCTGCACAACGCGAAGGGGTTGGAGTTCCGGGTGGTGTTCGTCACTGGACTGGAGGACGGACTTTTTCCTCTGGCCAAAGCGCACGATAGTCCGGCACTGATGGAGGAGGAACGCCGATTGTTCTACGTGGGGATAACGCGCGCGGAAAGAAAACTTTACCTCACGCACGCCGAGCAGCGGCGCAGAAACGGGGAGTTGGTCCGGTCCAAGGCTTCCAAATTTCTGAAGGACATTCCGCGTGATCTTCTGGAGGAGCGGCCGACGATCGCGTTGCGAAGCTCGGGGCGCGCGTCGTTCCTGACCACTCGGCATGAAGGACTCGATCGCAAGGGAGGGGAACAAGTCGAACGCGAGTTCATGACATATCGCCCCTCGCTCGAGCGGCCCGGTGTGCCCGTACGTCTGGGTTTCGCAGATTCGGACGCTTCCGATGTATCCCAGGATGCGCCTGAAATAGCTGTTGGATGCCGCGTAAAGCATGCGAAGTTCGGGACCGGCACCATAGCGGAGGTGCATGGGGTGGGACGTGACACCAAGGTGCGAATTGACTTTGACGACGGAGACATTGGGCGTAAGACCCTGGTCGTGGCCCAAGCGAAGCTGGAGCGAGGGTTTGAGTGATGCCGATCTCGACTGATGACGTGCTCCATATCGCCGCGCTCGCGCGCCTGGAGCTGGCGGAAGATCGTATACCCTCCCTGGTTAGCCAGCTGAACGGGATACTCGGCCACATGGAAGTGCTGTCGCAAACGAAAACCGAGGGGGTGCGCGGTGCGGAAGGAGTAGGGGACGCCGGCCTGCCGCTCCGCACGGACATCGGGCCTCCGTATCCACTGGCCCTGCCGCCCGAAAGTTTTGCCCCTTCGATGCGCGAGGGCTTCTTCATGGTGCCGCGGCTTGCGACGCACCAGGACGCGTCTCACAGGGACGTCGGAGTAGAAAACGAATGACATCTCCGGCACTCGGACCCAGGCCTGACAGCATCACCGCGGTCGCGCGTTCCTTCAGTCGGATGCGCGAGCTCGGAGCGCAGAATCGTGACGGGCTGAACCTCGTGCTATCGCACGACCAGGAGCGGGCCGCCGCGGCTGCACGAGTGGTCCAGCGCGAAATAGATGCTGGAGTGGAGCTCGGTCCGCTCGCGGGAGTGCCGTTCATGGCAAAGGACAATATCGCTACACTGCACCTGCCGACAACGTGTGGATCGCGCATGTTGGAGGGGTACATTTCGCCGTACGAAGCGACGGTCATAACTCGTTTGCAGCGCGGCGGAGCGGTTCTCACAGGCAAGACCAACTGCGACGAGTTCGCGATGGGCTCTTCCACGGAGCACAGTGCTTACGGGCCTGCCCGAAACCCGCTGGATCCTTCGCGAGTCCCGGGTGGGTCGTCCGGAGGCTCGGCCGGTGTGGTGGCGGCCGGAATTGTACGCATAGCGCTCGGTTCAGAGACTGGCGGATCTGTGCGACAGCCAGCGTCGTTTTGCGGAGTTGTTGGCGTCAAGCCGACGTATGGGCGGGTCAGCCGGTACGGACTGGTCGCTTTTGCTTCATCGCTGGACCAGATAGGAGTTTTCGGAAACACAGTTACCGATGCGGCGGCGGCCATGGAGGTTATTGCGGGACGCGACACGCTCGACTCCACCAGCACGGAGCGACCGGTGCAGAGCTACCGGGATGCGGCAGCCAGGACGATGAAGGGCGTGGTGATCGGCCGGCCGCGGGAATACTTTCCTGCGTCGCTCGATCCGCGCATCGCGACTCTGTGCGACCGCGCATTGGAACGTCTGCGCGAGCTGGGCGCCGTGGTGAAGGATGTATCGTTGCCGAATACGCATCTTGCGGTACCCGTTTATTACATCATTGCGCCAGCCGAAGCCTCCTCGAATCTGGCACGGTACGATGGAGTGCGATACGGCGTTCGCGTTACCGGCGATGGTTTGAGCGACATGTACGAGCGAACGCGATCCCGGGGATTTGGCGCGGAGGTTACGCGGAGAATTCTCCTGGGAACGTACGTCCTCTCGGCCGGTTATCGCGATGCGTATTACAAGAAGGCGCAGCAGGTACGAACGCTGATAGCGGAGGACTTTCACACCGTCTTTACGGCCGGAATCGATGTGTTGTTCACTCCCACGACTCCGAGCACGGCTTTCGAGTTGGGGGCCAAGATCAACGATCCCTATGAGATGTATCTCAGCGATATTTTCACGGTGACGGCGAATCTTGCAGGCGTTCCGGCGATGTCGATTCCCATTGGAAGAGTTGAC
>JACDCM010000202.1 GCA_013817545.1 Gemmatimonadaceae bacterium
TGCGGGCTACATAACCCTGCTGTAAACGACGGCGGCCATCCGGGGATGGCTCGTAGTTTGGCGCGACGTTGTAGCTGATTGTTGAGATCTGTTTTCCAGAGAATCCGAGCGACCGCAACGTGTCTACCACGCGTGTCTGGATACGGGCGCTGCTGGCAGCCGCAGCCGCAGCTGAGGCGCCCTTGGTTTCAACGCTGAAGGTCACACTGGCGCCGTCAGGAGATACCCGGCTTTCACCACGGCCCGTAACCTCGATCCGAGGCTCGGTCCCTGCGTCGGCCGCCACGATTTGTGCTCTGGCCGGCGGCACAAACGCCGAAGCCAGCACGAAGGAGAGAGAAACGACACGGAGCATAGACCGCATGGTGTTCCGGCGTGAAGGTTTGGCCGATGTATGACGGGCGGCGTCGAACCGCCCGGGGTTGCTGCTATGTGTCGCGATTCGATGACTGCCTGAGCGCTTTCCAGACGCTGGTGCCAACAGCGCACCGGTTCGCGCCGATCGCACCGACCTTCTCGACTGCCGCAAGCATTCCAACACCAGGAACGGGAGGCGACCACACATACACCGGCAGGCGCACAATCGCCATTGCGTCTCCGCTCCAGCTTCCCGCAAGCGTGAACCCGGCTTCATACCCCGCGACTCTTGCCAGGTCCGTTTCACGCTTGCGCGCTGCGCCGAACGGATAGCTTACCGCAATTGGGTGCAGATCGAGCGCCTGGGTGATTGCGTCTCGTGATATGGCTAGCTCCCTCTCCACCTTTCGCTCGTCGAGCCACGTCAGCCGGGGATGAGTGGCCGTGTGGGAGGCGAAATCAATTCCCCGCCCCTGCCATGCGCGCATGTCGCGCCACGCGAGATGCGCAAAGCGACGCCCACCATAAGCGACGTCCCACTTATTCAGCTTCCCGGCGTAGTCAGTAATGACAAAACACGTCGCGGCAAACCCGTGTGCTCGAAGAACAGGAAAGGCATGCGAGCGCAGTCCACGGTAGGCGTCATCAAAAGTGATACCGATTTCCTTGTCGCCGACTGAGCGCTCGCCACGGGCGCAGGCTACGATGTCGCTTAGCCCGAGCGTACTCCAACCGTCACGCGCCAAGCGCTCGATCTGCCGCGCGAAGCGCCGCGGAGAGATTCGCGTTACACCGAGCTCAAGACGTCTCTCGATCTTATGGTAGCAAAGGATTGGAGGCAGGCGACGCATGGGGGAAGATAGCGGATTGCGGATTACGGACTGTGGAAAAAACGGAGACTGCTGAAGGTTCCACCGATTCCGCGGCGAGCGCGCTATCCGCTATCCGCCATCAGCCCAGAAACTTCTCCGGCGCCTCGCACGGTAACCCGAATGCTTCGGCAACGCCCGGGTAAGTCAGCGCCCCATCTACGATGTTCAGCCCCTTCCGGAGAGCTGCATTGTCGCGTAGCGATTGCTTCCAGCCCTTATTCGCCAATAGAATGGCATACGGAAGTGTTGCGTTAGTGAGGGCAAGCGTGGATGTCCGTGGTACGCCGCCCGGCATGTTGGCAACCCCGTAATGGATCACGCCGTCCACAACATACACTGGGTTCTCGTGCGTCGTGGCCTTAATGGTTTCGACGCAGCCTCCCTGGTCGATGGCAACATCGACAATCACAGAGCCAGGCAGCATGCCTTTGAGATCTTCGCGCCGGATGAGCCGAGGGGCCTTCGCGCCCGTGACCAGGACGCCGCCAACGACCAGATCCGCCGTAGCAATCTGCTCGAGTATCGTGAAACGGTTCGAATAAACCAGCGTCACGTTCGCGGGCATCACATCGGACAGATACCGCAGCCGCTCCAGCGAGATATCGAGAATGGTTACTTTGGCACCGAGACCAGCGGCCATCTTCGCTGCGTTCGTCCCGACCACCCCTCCGCCGAGGATTACCACCTTTCCCGGAGGCACGCCCGGAACACCACCGAGCAAGACTCCTCGCCCTCCATGCAGCTTCTCCAGATACTTTGCCCCTTCCTGCACCGCCATACGTCCCGCGACTTCGGACATGGGCGTCAGGAGCGGCAGTTCGCCACTGGGAAGCTCCACGGTTTCGTATGCAATGCAAATTGCGCCACTGCTCAGGTGCGCGCGCGTAAGCTTTTCGTCCGCGGCAAAATGAAAATATGTGAAGATTACCTGGCCCTTTCGCATGCGCGGCCACTCTACAGCGATTGGCTCCTTCACCTTGAGGATCATGTCGGCTGATGCCCAAACCGCGTCGGCGTCCGGAAGAATCGTCGCGCCAGCGCGAACGTAAAGATCATCCGAAAAGCCACTTCCCTCACCCGCACCCCTTTCAATGCTTACGGAGTGACCACTTCCTACCAGCGCTTCCGCGCCTGCCGGCACAAGAGCGATACGGTTCTCATTGGTCTTGATCTCCTTGGGTACGCCGATTTGCATGGTTCGCATCAGGTAAAAGGGTGGTGCGGAAAAAAATTATTCAGCATGTCGCAACATGACATCAGCAAGAAGCTGAGAACTGAGTTCAAATGCGGTTAGGTCCGCCGCATGATCATTGTACCGCACTCCATCGACTACAATGCCACTAACCGTCGAGTCAGGCCGCGGCGGCCGGCCCAAGGCTGACGATCATTTGATTTGCCGGGCGGAAGAATTCGCGACAAACCTCTGTCACTTGCTCATCCGTGATTTCGTCGATCAGGCGGAGGAGCTGATCGAGTGACTTGAACGCCTCGTCGTACAAGTCCACGGCGGCGGCACGATACATTCGAGTGGTAACGCTTTCCAGAGACAGGGTGATCTGACCCTTGAGCTGGCTCTTTCCCGCGGCGATCTCCTCTTGCGACAGACCATCCCGCACAACGCGATCGAGCTCTTCCCGAATGGCGTCGCACGCGTCCGCTGCAGTCTCCGGAGCGGTACCGACATACACGCCCTGCACGCCAATGTCGGGATGAAAGCTCTGATATGTATACACGGCGTAGGCAAGTCCCAAATCCTCACGTACGCGCTGGAAAAGGCGCGAGCTCATTCCCCCGCCGAGCACGGTGCTCACGAGTACGACGGCATATCTGCGCGGATCGCGATGCGGCACCGTCGGTGCGCCAAAGACAATGTGCGTTTGCGCGCTGTCGCGGTTGACGTGGCGGTATCCGGAACGGGCCGTGGGTGGCGCGGGCCATGCCGCCTGGCCAGTCTCGCCACGGGGCACCGTCATCCAGCCGGTTTGCTCCAGCGCTTCGAGAAGCCGGTCGTGATCGACGTTGCCCGCCGCGGCGACGACAAGCTGAGGCGGGTGGTAAGCCCGGTCGTGCAGCTCCCGCAGATCCCGAATTCCCAGCGATGACACGGTATCCCTGGTTCCCAGAATGGAATAGCCGTAAGGATGTACTCCCCACATTTCTTCATTGTGCAGCTCGAAGACGAGGTCGTCCGGAGTATCGTTGACCATGCTGATCTCCTCGAGCACAACCTTGCGCTCGAGCTTCAGATCTTCAGCGCGCAACAGTGGCCTGAAGACGAGGTCCCCGATGACATCAGCCGCTTGCCTCAGGTGCTCATCCAGAACGCGCGCCTGAAAGGATGTGTGCTCACGCGCGGTATACGCGTCGAGTGAGCCACCCAGCGACTCCAGGGAGACCGCGATCTCCTTGGCACTGCGGCGCTCGGTGCCCTTGAATACCATGTGCTCCAGCAGATGAGAAACGCCCATGCGGTCACGCGACTCGTGCACCGAGGCCGCTCGGACCCAACTCCCAAAAGCGACAGACCGTACCCCCGGGATTTGCTCCGAGAGTACGGTCAGGCCATTCGGAAGCACGGTGCGGCGGAGTCCGCCCGCTACCGCGCCAACCTCACTCATCTGCGCGGCCGCCCGCCTCCGGGACGGCGTCCTCGTGACTCGCCGCTCCGCCCACCACCGTCTCCGTCACCTGCTCCACTCTCCGCTGCGACGCGCTCCCGCGGCTCGCCCTCGCCCTGCTCCCGCCGCGGAGGACGTGAATCGCGATCTCCGCCGCCTCGGCCGCTGCCTCCTTCTTCCGGCATGCCCTCCGGCTTTGGAACGAGTGCTTTCATGGAAAGCCTCAACCGGCCGCGCTCGTCGCGTTCCAGAAGTTTTACCTGGACCCGATCGCCCTTCTTGACGACGTCCTCGGTTTTCTCGGTTCGGCCGTGCTTGAGCTCGGAGATGTGCACCAGTCCTTCCGTGCCTGGCATGATCTCGACGAAAGCGCCGAATGCCGTTGTGCTGACCACGGTTCCCTCGTACGTGGCGCCAATATCGGGCTCCGCGGTAAGCGCCTTGACCATCGCCCGTGCTCGCTCCATCGCCTCGCCACCCACAGCCGCGATGGTGACGAGACCGCTGTCATCAACGGTAAGCTCAGCGCCCGTCTCGTCCTGTATTCCTCGAATCGTCTTGCCCTTGGGCCCGATGAGGTCTCCGATTTTTTCAGGGCTGATCTTGAGGGTCTCTATCCGCGGCGCATACTGCGACATCTCCGCACGCGGCTCGGCAAGCGCCTTCTTCATTTCGCCGAGGATGTAAAGACGACCCTCCCTTGCCTGCGCCAGCGCTTCGCGCATGATTTTGATGTCCAGACCCTGGATCTTGATGTCCATTTGAATGGACGTAATCCCTCGATCGGTTCCCGCCACCTTGAAATCCATGTCACCGAGGTGATCCTCCGTTCCGAGGATATCGGTGAGAATTGCGTAGCGATCTCCCTCCTTGATGAGTCCCATAGCTACCCCTGCGACGGCGGCGCGAACAGGGGCACCGGCGTCAAAGAGTGCAAGCGATCCACCGCACACAGACGCCATGGACGACGAGCCATTGGACTCGAGCACGTCGGAGACGATTCGGACCGTGTACGGAAACTCCTCGAAGGGCGGCATTACCCCTTGTATAGCGCGCTCGGCGAGATTTCCATGACCGATCTCGCGCCGGCTGGTGCCTCGCATCGGCCGAACTTCGCCGGTTGAGAAGGGAGGGAAATTGTAGTGCAGCATGAACGACTTGGTTGTCTCGGCGGCATCGTCGATGCTGTCGAGACGCTGAACGTCGTTGGCGGTGCCAAGCGTAACCGCGACGAGCGCCTGTGTCTGGCCGCGTGTGAATAGCGCGGACCCGTGCGCGCGTGGTAGCAGACCGGCTTCGATGGTGATTGCACGCACTTCATTCGCCTTGCGTCCATCGACGCGCTCACCGGTATCGAGAACCTGCGCGCGAAGTCCGTGATACTCCACATCAGCGACCAGCAGACCTATGTCCTTCGCATTGTCGGGAAAATCGGAAGTGAGAGCGACGATGGCCTCGCGTTTCACAGCTTCCACGGCGCCGATGCGCTCGTGCTTTTCGCGCTGATTCAACGCGTCCTTGATCTTCCCATCCGCAAGCTCCTTCACGCGCTTCACAAGGCCAACGTCCTGCTCGGTCTTGACCCAGCTCATCTTTTCGACTCGGCCCTGCTTCAACAGCTCGGTCTGCAATGCGATGAGCTCATTGATGGCGCGGTGAGCAACGCCCAGGCCGCTAATTATGTCTTCCTCGCTCACCTCGAGCGCTCCACCTTCCACCATCACTATGGAGTCGCTGGATCCAGCTACAACGACGTCGAGATCGCTATACTCGAGCTGCTTGAAAGTGGGATTGATTACCCACTTTTCCTGTAGCCTCCCAAGACGAACACAAGCTATCGGGGCAAGAAATGGAATTTTGGAGACGTTAAGTGCAAAGGAGGCCGCGAGAAGTGCTAGAACGTCCGCGTCGTTCTCCTGGTCAGCTGAGATGACATAGATGAAAACCTGCACCTCGTTCTTGAATCCTTCGGGAAACAACGGCCTGATCGAACGATCAATTATGCGCGCGGAGAGAATCTCCTCATCCCTGGGGCGTCCTTCACGCTTGATGAAGCCTCCGGGGATTTTTCCGGCGGCGTAGGATTTTTCCCTGTATTCGACGAGGAGTGGAAAGAACGGCAGCGGGCTCTGCGTCTCGCTGACGGTAACGGCGGCGAGGACCATGGTGTCGCCAAACTGAACCATGGCTGAACCGGCGGCCTGTTTCGCCATACGTCCGGTCTCTATAACGAGCTTTCGGCCCGCGAAATCACGTTCAATACGTTGCATACGTTCAAATCCTCGAGGGAACACAAAACGCGCGGGAGCCGTTGCGTTGGCGCCCGCGCGAAGAAAAAGCTGCGATGTTAGTGCCGAAGTCCAAGATCCTGAATTAGCTGCCGATAGCTTTCTACGTCGGTTTCCTGCAAATGATCAAGCAGACGTCGCCGCTGCCCGACCATCCTTAGCAGACCACGCCGGCCGTGATGATCCTTCGCATGAGCCTTGAAGTGATCCGTCAGGTAATTGATCCGTTCAGTTAAAACGGCTATCTGAACCTTGCCGGAGCCAGTGTCCGTGCTATGTGCACGATATTTCTCTATCGCCGCTGATTTCTGAAAAGCCATTATGTATATTCTCCAACATCCGCTGCACGAAACGCCGATTCGATTGTAGCTCGCTAATTTACTGGACCGGGGGCTCCATGTAAAGGCTCAGCGGGGTCTTATGGTCGCCATCCGCATCGAGTTAGGCTGTATCTTATCACGATCCTCGATCACTGATCTTGCCTGATCGCCACCTGGGCCGAACTCTCGGCCGTTTCCGCATCGATTCTGTCGTCGGCTCCGGAGGTTTCGCCTGGGTCTACAAGGGGTATGATCCGGAGCTCGATATTCCCGTGGCTGTCAAGGTTCTCAAGCCACATTTCGCCGGCGATGAGACCTTTGAGTCGCGCTTCCGGCAAGAAGCATCGGTAGCCGCAAAGCTCCGCCATCCCAACATAATCCGGATTCTGGCAGTAGGCCGCCAAGCCGAAGCAGTCTACTTCGTCATGGATTATTTGCCGCACGGTCTCGTCGACCGGCTGCGAGTCATGGGAACTCTCCCGGAGCCGATGCTGCTACGCACGGGAATCGATATCGCGAACGCGTTGGCCTTTGCCCACCGCGAAGGAGTGATTCACCGGGACATTAAGGCCGATAACATCATGTTCGATGCTCACGGCAACGCGATCGTCGCGGATTTCGGCATTGCGCGAGCGGTTTCAGGTTATGTAAAACAGACCGGAACCAACATGGTGGTGGGCACTCCGCAATACTTCTCTCCGGAGCAGGCAAGAGGGCTACACCTCGATGGGCGGGCCGATCTGTATTCCCTCGGAATCACGTTGTTTCGCTGCGGTACCGGAACTCTTCCATAC
>JACDCM010000203.1 GCA_013817545.1 Gemmatimonadaceae bacterium
CGCCAGGATCGTCCTGGCCACGAATCCGCTCGGCTGTCCCGCCTGGATTCAAACTGGCACCTCGCCGGAACAGCAGTCTTTGCCCACGATCAGCAGCCATGCTGCCTCGCTTATCACATAACCTGTGATTCCAGCTGGCAAACCCGGAACGGAAAAGTCACGGGTTGGTTAGGAAGCAGGACAATCGACATCACGCTCTGCGTTGATGCCTCGCGCAGATGGTCGCTCAACGGCGCGGAGTGTCCCGAGGTCGCCGGGTGCATCGATCTGGATCTCAATTTCAGCCCCTCGACAAACCTCCTGCCAATCCGACGGCTCGCGCTCGAGGATGGCCAGCAAGCACAAGTGCACGCGGCGTGGCTCCGCTTTCCCGACTTCACACTGGCACCTCTCTCGCAGACCTACCGCCGGCATAGCGCCGAGAGATATCGCTACGAAAGCGCTGGAGGCAGCTTCGCCAGAGAAATTGAAGTGAGCTCGGCTGGCTTCGTCACCAGTTATCCGGACTTCTGGCAAGCGGAGAGAGAGTGATCGTGATCAGGAATCCAGACCCGATCGAGCAAGGAAGCGGCTCTTCCTGATCACTGGCCGTCCTTTTGTCAGCTCACAACGCCGGAATCCAGAACGTCGCCTTGATCGCGAAAAAGTTCGTCCCCACCTCGGACAGTCCGTCGAACAAATCACTCACCCTGACCCGATCGCCAAACGCTCTTTCTCCATCCCTGTCCTGCTGCCACACAAAGAACAGCGTGCTACCCGGACGGTACTCCCACCTGAGCACCATGTTGCTCCGAATGGAGCGCACATTGAAATCCCGGAACGGCAGTGTGAACTGGCTCGGATTGCCTTCTATGTCGGCTATCCTCGAATCCGTCACAGTGTAGCTCTTGTCACTCTGCTGCTCGATCGTCGTGCCGTCCTCCCCGTACTTCCTGAGACGGAGTCTTCGTGGCGCCGAAAGCTCGCCAAAGTCGGAGTATCTCCCGCTCGCCGCGAACGGCTGCGCGTACAGTTCAAAGGTGATGTCAGGACTTAACGTGTAGTTGAGTCTAATGTCGGTGAAGAACGTGCTTCGGTCGATGTACGCGAAGACATAGCGCCTGTCGTATGTCTCTGATCGTCCGCCGGAAAGCGTAGTGACGTACTGCTGCGCGTTCTGCGCTATCAGATAGTTCGGCTGCAATGAAAACTGCCAGCGCGGGCCCGGTCTGAACGACAGCAAACCGCTGATGCGATTGGTGACTGCGCCGAACTCATCTTCGCCGTAATACACCCGCGCTTGCCACCGCGTACTTGCGGCGAAGCTGTTCGTCAGGGCGATTATGCCAACGTTGCTGTAGCCGGTAGCCATAAGCGGGCCGCCACGCGTTAGACGCTCATTCTGCCCACGGAAATCGTGCCACGCTGTGAAATTGAGCGTCCAGAAATTCCGGAACGTCGCATTGGCATCAGTGCGAATCGCGGCAAACTCCCGATTGTGGTCGAAGTTCCACGCATTCTCCTGCGTCAAGCTCACACCGTAAGTCCGGAGATTCTTACCCGGCTGCGTTTCGCGATACCGCAACTGCGCCGATGCCGATAATCCGTCTGCCGTGCTGAGGCGCCCGATATCGTTGATCTCGAATCCGGGACTCTCGAATCCGCCATTGAGACTTCCGAGCCAGTGCTTGCCGCTGTTCTTCGAGAGCCCGAGAAATCCATTTGCTCCTGTTAGCCTGGTTCGCGACGGATCCAGGTGATACGCCTTGGCGTCCGGGCGCTGAAAATAGCGCGCACTGGAGCGTTGGGCATTCAGGATCGCGAGGGAATCCCCCGCTATGTGGCTGAAACCCAGCAGACCGTTGACGGAGTATTCCCCGCCCTTTATCCGCCAATTAACGTCAGCACCGCCGGAATACGCCGAGCGATTCAGCAATGCTCCGAGCGGCTCGTCCGATGCTACGTCGCGCTGAACTCCTGTAAGGGTCAGGCCAACCGTGGAGGCCGCTGCGCCAAATTCCTTCTGCAGCCTTCCGACGCCATAGCCGGTAAGCGGGGCGACGACGGTTTCTCCAAAGTCGCCGCTTTCGTCGTCGTAGAATCGGGCGTGCTCCCGCGAAGTTACCGCTACGATTCCGCCCACGGACGCTCCCGACGCCAGCCGCCCTGTCAGCTTTGCGGCGCCGAGGATGGTGCTCGCGCCAGGATAGTCCACGAAGCTCCCCTCAGCGCCACCGCGTGGCCGCGCACCAATGCGGCGGGAATAGAAGTAATTGCCCGCCCCCTCGACGAGCTGGCTGCCCTCGGTGAAGAATGGCCGCCTCTCGGAGAAAAACGTCTCGAACGCCGAGAGATTCACCTCGGACGGATCGGCTTCGACCTGCCCGAAGTCGGGGTTCACCGTTGCCTGAAGGGTGAGGCTCGGCCCGAGGCCCATCTTGAGATCACCACCAACACGCGCGCCAAGATTGCGGCCGTCGTCGAAGGGGTCCGCCCGATCGCGGTCGCCGGTAAGCGTCGCATCGCTCGCCACGTAGGGCGTCAGCTCCAACCGTCGCCCGGACTCGATCCCTTCGATCCCCACCAGCTGGCCCATGCGGGACGACCAGCCGGTTTGGTTACGAGGTACAGGGATCCAGAACACATCCTCGTTCCGCGATGGAATCCAGTGGTCAATGTTCAGTCCCCATTCGTGCGCAGCTCCGGAGTTGAAACGGATCTGCGAAAAGGGAATGCGCATCTCCGCTGTCCAACCATCGGCGTTCAGATCTGCCGCGGCTTCCCACACTGGGTCGAAGGAATTATCGGTGTCGTTCTCGTCATCTTCCGGATGGTACCAGTCGCCGCGCACGCCGGACGCTGTTACGCCAAAGCTGTACGCGGTTCGCCTGTCGCGGTACGAATCGAGCGAGATCCAGATATGTTCGGCCTGCCTGATGTTGTCGCGGCGGCTCACAGGCGCCTGGATTGCGCGTCCGCGCACGCTCGTGATCACACGGGTACCAACGTATAGCGCGGCATCGTCAAAGAGAAATCGAACCTCCAGACGATCCGTAGGCGCGACCCCTTCCACCGGCTCCTTCTGCACGAAATCGGTTATCGGAATGGCCGATTTCCACGCGGCGTCGTCGAGCCTGCCATCCACCGCTATGCCCGTCCGGATTCGGGTGGCCGTTGCGATTTTCCCCGAGCGGCCAGTGTTGGGAAACTGCGCTTGGCCGGAGTCCGGAAGTAGAACGCTTCCGGTATCAGGGCGCGTCTCAGGAATCTGAGCGCCCGTGGCCGAGCCCATAACCGCGCTCAGCACAATCAAAGTGAATTTATTACGCATTTGCTGTATCAGTACGCCGAGAGTGATTGTGGAGATTCTGAAATGCCGGCAAGCCTAGCGCACCTGGGTTCACTACAGTTGAGAACCATTGCCGAGTAACGCCTCCATCACGCGGCGGTAGTCGCCACTCGACGAAATCGTACGGGCGGCCTCCAGATATTTGTCTCGCAGCGCCCGGGTAGTTATGAGATCTTCCGACGCTACTTGCGTGAGCACCCTCGCCTTGTCGCCATCGGACGCGATGCCACGCACGCTCTGTAGAATGTCGCCCACGACCGACGTGTCATCCCGCCCGTGTTCCATGATATCCATGAGCACTCGCGCGTGGTCCCCGCTCGAGGGAAGCGTCGCCACTGCACCGAAGAAAGCACGACGAAGTGCGCTGTCCCCCTTCGAGAGATATTTCGACGCAGTCTGGCTCAGAAATCCGCTCTTGTCGCCGCTCGACGGGAGCCCGGAAGCTGTGCGAACCAGAACGAGGAGAAGCTCCTTGTCCGCTGACGGAGCGAGCGCCAGCAAAGTCTCTTTTCGGTCGCCGCTGGAGCTGATGCGGTCCAGCGCATCTCCAATCGCGCTGCGCGTTGACTGCGTGACGACCGGCACGCCTTTAAGACCGCGCATTACGCCGCTCAGATCTCCGGACGACAGAGTTGTTTCCTTCGTTACTGCGCGAAGCACGCGCTCCTTGTCGTTCGATGTAAGTGCCGGAATCGAGATGAGCGTCTTGTACGCTGTGCTCTTCGCGCCACCGCTGCGAGTCGCGTCGATGTCCGTAAGA
Source organism: Gemmatimonadaceae bacterium (assembly GCA_013817545.1). Taxonomy (GTDB): domain Bacteria; phylum Gemmatimonadota; class Gemmatimonadetes; order Gemmatimonadales; family Gemmatimonadaceae; genus JACMME01. Next base: position 4,089 of record JACDCM010000203.1, read on the forward strand.
ACCGCTGGAACTCCTCCGCGCGCATGAATGCGCCTTATCCGCTTCGGTGCATCAATGCTCAACTCGCGCACAATTTCCAGCAGCATGCGCGCGTACCAGCCTCGGGCTCCGTCGTCGAACGTTGCCCGCGCTCCGTCGACGGTGTACGAATGCTCGATCTTTCCTTCCCACTCACGCACCACAACGCGCCGGTCTGCATCGTCCGTCCGCTCCCGCAACATGACCAACCCACTCGGTCCGAGGCTGGCTACATCCGTGTCATCCGGGGAAAAAGAGACGTTGCCGGTTACGTGCGCTTCGGCGCAGCGCGTCGCCTCGTTCGCGACGTAGTCAACCTGCTTCCAATCGCTGTCGTCGGTGTTCGAGTGTATATGCCGCGAAGTGCCTTTCATGCGCGCCGTGCGCCACCTGTCACACGACTCCTTCTCGGCTTTTGGCCCAGAAACGGTCGTGATCTCACTGGTATTTACCGGCACTGCCTGCTTCGAATCGGCGCTATCCGAACTGACGACGCGCGTGGTTGTTCCCTTCGGAGTTGAGCGCTCGATCGTCGTGACTGTGATGGGCGCCAATCCATCGACACTTCGTGTGACTGTCGTGGTGCGTGTCTCCCGCTGCTGCAGCGGATGGAAGCCGGCAAGCGGAACGATGAGCAGTGCGGCGAGTGCGAGTGACATGGCGAGAGTTTTCCGGCTGAGCGTGTGACGATCCTGGACGGGATCGAGAATGGAGAGCATCCGGCCTTCGAATTCCGACCGCCGCGCCATGGCGAGGGCGGCGAAAGCGGAGGGGACGCTCGCGTGGGTGGGTGTGCCGAGCTGGCGTACGAGCTCGAGCAGATCGTGTGCGTAGCGCGACGGTGTGGTACCTTCGCGCAACACATAGTCGTCGCACGCATGTTCCCGCTCGACTCGCATGCGGTGCGCCGCGAGCCAGACGAGCGGATTGAACCAGAACAGCGCGACGACAATCTGCGCAACAAGCTGTGTGAAGGCGTCAAAGCGCTTCACGTGCGCCAGTTCATGTACGAGAACGTAGCGACGGCGTTCCTCGGGCCAGTCCGCGGCGTCATCAGGCAGCAGGACCACCGGATAGACCACTCCCCACGTCACCGGAACGCCTACTCCGCCACCGCGAAGGAGCGTCGTTGGCCGAGCGACCCCGAGACCGCGAGCGAGCCGTTGCGTGAGCGATAGCCACGCGCCGTCATCGACCAGCTCCCCTCGGCGCGCCAGCCGCGCGACGCCCACCGTACCAACCGCGAGCCGAGCCAGCACCAGTAGCGCGCCCACAGCCCACAGTCCCCCGATCCACAAAAGCAGCGATCTGGTACTGCTTGCCTCGGGCGCAACTGACGAAGTCGGAGACACCACCGCAGCGTCGGTCGAAGATGGCGAAGCCGGGGGTTCTGTCGTTGAAGGGGAAGTGTTTGCTGCAGACTTGGACGCGACATATGGCGATACGAGAGACTGGGCCCTCTCAGAGGCGGGTGTTTCCGCGAACTTCAACGCGGTGCCCTCGGTAGAGCTGTTGATCGCGGGAGCCGATGCCGCGGGAACGAGCCACGCGGGTGCCACCGCGACCGGCCGTCCCCAAGCCGGCAGTAGCAACGCCAGCACCGGAAGCAGCAGCTGCGCGACAAGCGAAGTTGTCCACGTAGCGTGGCGGGCGGCCGCTGAGCGTTTACGCAAAAGCAGCGTGACCAGCGCAGCCACGAGAATGATCACGGCGCCCTTGATTGCGGCATCCACCATGACCGGAATTGCAGGAGCAAGCGCGCTCACTGCCGTAGTCAGGATTTCGGCGGCCATCACCGTCCCTCCTGCTTGGCCCGATCGATGAGACCCGCCACCCTGTCGAGCTCCGCACCACTCATCTTGCCACTCTTGAGGTCGAGCAGCGCGGCCATGGCCTGTTCGGTGGAGCCGTCAAAGAACGTGTGCAGCAGATGAGCGAGTGCAGACCGCTTCGCGGTGTCCTTGCGCACTCGCGGACTATATATGTATGCCCGCCCTTCCTCCCGATGCGCCACGTGGCCTTTGTCTTCCAACGTGCGCAGCATGGCTCGTACGGCGGAATAGCCGGGCGGATCCGGCATGTCTGCCAGGACGTCCGCCACGGAGGCGCTGCCGCGCTGAAACAGAACATCCATGATCTGGCGCTCGCGCCGGCTCAAATCTGCGCCGCTAGCTTGATTGCTTACGTCGGATGGGGAATTAGCCACGGGTGATTGTCCGTATTGAGGGTTGCCTGCTGTCCACCTACTGCTAGGAAACTAGCATGTGCTAGAAAAATAGCAATAGGATGTATGAAAGTTTTCGGGAAAGTGACGCGAATCTTGCGCGTCGCGAGGCTAGCGATGTCGGCTATCCGGGTTTTCGGTGAGCCCAGTTCGCTAGGTGGGACCTGCACCTGTGCGGCGCCACGAGACCTAACGAATGGAAACGGGCCTATAGCCGGGTGGGATGGTCGTATTCCATAAAAGAATGTGCGGAGGAAAACCTTGCCGAACGAGCCAAACTCTGTCCTGGTCAGCGTACGGTGGAATCGGCCCTCTCGTGCTGTCGAGCGGTGCGCGCCTCGTTCAGGAGCTGTGGCTGGCTCTTGCCCTGTTCGGAGCGCCAACTCTTTCGGCGTGCTATTCGTACAAGGCCGTTTACGACGAAACTCTCACCTCGGGTAGCCTCGTGGAAGCGCGCTTCTCGCAGCCACGCGACATCGTTGTGACGCGGCAGTCGGGTGACTCAACTTCGATTCGAGGTGTAGCAGCGCTCGAGGGCCAAGTCCTTGCTCCGGATATTGACCGAACATCGTTTCGCGAATCTTCACCGGTACAAACTTCACGGCTTGCCCGCCGATCACGGTGCCCCGCTGAGCCAACGTGCACGTAGTTTGCGCTGCCGCTCGGTCGGCTCAGGTACTTCCCTTATGCGCACCACCGGCCGGTTGTAGCCGGATACGACGACCGTCACGCGCGCAGGCCCACGAGGACGCCTGACATCTACCGTGACCGTATCGCCGATTCGAACCCGACTTAGCATCGCGCGAAGTTCAGTACCCGTCATCATCGGAGCGCCATTAACCGCGACAATCCGATCGTTGGTTTTCAAACCCGCTTTGCCCCACACGCTCCCC
>JACDCM010000020.1 GCA_013817545.1 Gemmatimonadaceae bacterium
CCTGCTCGCACTTCGCGCGGCCAGGCTGGTACGCGGAAACGCGGGTTTGCTCCCCCTGGTCTTCTTCGTTCTCGCCGGCGTCCTGTCGACTATCGGACCGGGAGCTATCGCCAGCGTAGCGCTCGTGGCTCCGATTGCCATGGCTACGGGATCGCAGGCAGGCGTCTCCAACCTGCTCAGCGCGATCATGGTCGGCACGGGCGCCAACGCCGGGAATCTCTCACCCATCAGCGCAGTCGGCGCGATGGTGAATAATCTGATGGTGAGGATCGGCCTGCCCGGACACGAGTGGAAAGTGTGGGCCGCAAACTTTCTCGCCCACGTGCTCGTAGCAATCGTTGCGTACTTCCTCTTTGGCGGCCTTCGCCTTTTCCGCGCGGGACGGACGGTGGTCACCGAGGTGACTGTGCCGCCATTCGAGCGAAGGCACTGGCTCACCATCGGAGTAACGGCGGCGTGGATGCTCGCTGCGATTGTCTTGCGGGTAAACGTGGGACTCGCCGCCTTTGCAGCGGGGACGCTGCTCATACTCGCGCGAGGCGCGGACGAACGCGATGTCATCACGCGCATTCCGCTCGACATCATCTTCATGGTGACGGGCGTGACGATGCTGATCGGCGTGATGGAGGCGACGGGCGGGATGGACCTGTTCACCAGCATGATCGCGCGAGTGGCAAGTCCCTCCACGGTGAATGCGGTAATGTCTTTCGTAACCGGAGTAATTTCGACCTACAGCAGCACGTCGGGCGTCGTACTTCCAGCGTTCCTTCCGATGGTGCCCGGTCTGGTGAGTCAGGTGGGTGGAGGTGACCCACTCGCGGTCGCGCTCTCGATCAATGTCGGGTCGGCGCTCGTGGACGTCTCGCCGCTGTCCACGCTTGGCGCGCTTTGCGTGGCCTCGGTTGTCGATCCGGTTGCCGCGCGCGATCTGTTTCGGAAGCTGCTGATTTGGGGGTTATCAATGACGATAGTCGGCGCGCTGCTGGCCGCGTTGCTAGCGGGTCCGCTGGCTCGAGCGTGAACGCGGCGAGTTAACGATTATTTCTTCGCGGAACTGCTTCCATGAGCAGCGTCAGCGCCCTGTCGAATCCGCTCGACCCCGCTTGACTCCCCTTGTAGTGACCGAGTCGCACGACGACGAGATCGTGCGATGGGATGATCAGAGTCGTCTGGCCACCAGCGCCGGCCATGTAGTACGCCTCGCGCGGCACCGGCAGCGTGCCGTCTCCGTTGATCCAGAAGAAGCCCCCGTAGATCGGGCGGCTGTCGGCTTTCCACGCAGGTGCCAGGGTGCTGACAAACTTCGTGTACCCCGCTGGCAGGATGCGTTCGCCGTTCCAGACGCCGTCCTGGAGGTACAAGTTGCCAAGTCGCGCCCAATCACGACCGGATGCGAACTCGTATCCCTGTGTGAGGAAATTTCCGAAGGGGTCAGTTTCCATCACCATCGTGCGGATGCCGATTTTATCGAACAGCGCTCGTTGGGGAAACGACAGATACTCCTCGCCGCGTTTTTCGACGCCGAGGCGGATGAGATAGTTGATAAGGACGGGATCAGTGTTGCGGTAGCGGCCGACGGTGTTTGGCCGCCACTGCTGCGGACGCGTCGCGGCGTACTTGAATGAGTTGACGCTGCCTGTGTAAAGGTAGACGTGGTCGGGATAGCCCAAGGACGGATCGTAGTCGGGATCCTGCGGTGCCCTGATTCGTATTCCGCTCGACATGTGCAGGATGTCGGCGATGCGGATCTTCGCGCGCGGATCGCCGGGCGTTTTCCATTCGGGAATCGGCGCCGGCTGAGAAAGTGTGTAGACGCCTTGTTTGATAAGGACTCCCATCAGCGTCGCTGTGAGGCTCTTGCCCATCGACCAACTCTCCAGCGGTGTACTCGCGGTGAGGCCAGCGCCGTACCGCTCGCCGATGAGACGTCCCTTCCAGGTTACTACGAACGCCGCTGTCATCTGGCTCGCTGAATCGAAGGCGGCGTTGACGGCCTGCGCTACCTTGGCTGAGTCGAGCGCCTTGGGGAACGGCGTTGTCGGCAGCCGGTCGCCCATCGGCCACAGCTGCGTGGACGCATCGGGCAATTTGCTTGCGACCTGAACGGGAGTGAACTGCACGGAGTCCTGGCCGATTGGAAGTGTCACGCATCCCTGACTGCCAAGCTGCTTCGCTGTGCGGGTCACGCCGTTCGGCAGTGCAACCTTTACGGTGCGCCCGACGCGATCGATGACCGGCTTTCCCATCTTCGCGCGCTCTTCGTATGGAGCCGTGAAGTGTCCTACGTTCTCGGCGGCAGAATCGGGATCAAGGCCGGTGATAAAGATCGCGGAGCACATGATCTTGGCGAAACCGGCGGCGTGGTGGACCATGGGATCGCCCGGCGGCGGGACGTACGCTCTGGGAAGCTCGAACGACTTCGCTCGAGCGATGAGCTTATCACGTCGCGACTGCGCGGCCTGTTGCTGTGCTGTTTGTTGTTGCGCCGACAATGTGATGACGGCTGTCGTCTGAAATGCCACAATGGCGACGAGCGCCGTGGACAATTGCGACATCCGCATGCCTGGTGTCCTCTGGCTATGACCCGTTTTGTCGTGCATGACATCTCCTCCAAGCGGTGGCACACCGGAGTCATTGCGAGGACACGCAGTGTCCGAGGCAATCTCCGCTTGAGTCTAATGAGTTGATTGCTGCGCCGCTTCAGTCATTGCGAGGACATGCAGTGTCCGAAGCAATCTCTGTTTGGATTCCAAGAGGAGATTGCTTCGCTTCGCGGCTCGCAATGACTGGCGAGCGGACCAAGAGGAGATTGCTTCGCCGCTTCGCGGCTCACGATGACTGGTGATGCCGGCTGTCGCCCTCCCCCCTACGCCTTCGTCGCGCCGATGATCTTGTCCAGCGTGATGACGCGATCTCCATCAAATGCTGCCTGCCCTTCACCGCAATCGCGATACCAAGTGTCTGATCACTCCCTTACGCCATGATCACAGATTTGGTTACCTGTCTTTTCTCAACCGCCTCCAGGGCGGCTTTCGCCTCTCGTAACTCAAACCTGCCGCCTATCATTTCGCTCCACGGTTTCTCGCCACCAAAACGCGCGGCGATCTCGACGGCGCGATGAAAGTGCTCGTACCTCGAGCCCCAAACTCCGCGCAGCTCGACATGCTTGCGATTGATCTGCCAGTGCGGATGGATTTCGACGGAGCCATTGTCAGTGTAGTGCCCGCATACGATCACGCGACCGCCATCGCGCACCAGATCCAGTGCTTCGCTCACGGCGTCGGGATGTCCACTCGCCTCGATCACAACGTCGAAGCCGCGTGAGCGCGTCAAGGCGTGAGCTCGGCTCAGGCGCTCCTTGCGTGGCAACGCGAGACTGATCGTTTGCGTCGCTCCCATGCGCTTGGCGTACTCCAGTCGATCCTCAACTGCATCAACGGCTACGATTTCACCAGCGCCACTCAATGAAGCGAGCGCGACGGCGCTCTGCCCCACAGGTCCCACGCCACATACCGCGAGAGAATCACCCAACTTCAACCGCGCCATATCCACAGCGTGAAGCGCAGTGACCAGCCCGCAGCCTCCACCGATGAAAGTTTCCGGTGCGAGACCATCCGGGATGTGAATCATCTTCACCCCCGGTTTCATGTAGATAGCCTGCGACCAGCCGCCCAGCAGTCCATCGTTTGCGGAGTACGTGATTCCATAAACTTTGCGCGACGGGCAGCGAGTCGGCTGACCGGCTACCAGACAGTGGTAGCAATTATTGCACGTCTCGTGAACGTCGAGAAAAGTGACGACGTCGCCTTCCTTTACAGGATCTCCGTTGACGGTTTTCAGGGATCCGTGGGCCTTTGCGACGGCACCCACCGAGACGTGCCCCGGGATGATCGGGTAGGGGACGCCGGAGAGTTTTCCGTGATGCAGATGCACGTCGGTGCCGCAAACCTCGGAGTACATCGTGTGCAGCAGCGCTGCTCCGTGCTCGAGCTCGGGCTCAGGGAACTCGCCCAACTCGATGGGCGCGTGCGGGGCGGGGAAGACCGCGGCGAGATAGGTCGTAGCCATGTGATTGAGCCTAATGAATGCTGTGGGTCGCGTCCTGAACGAGAATTGCGCACCTTGGCTCGTCGTTGCCGTCTCTGTGCACGACTAGCGGATTTCCTCCGCCGTATGAAGCGCGTAGAGATCCCGTGTGGTGAGCAGCAGCACGGCGAGTTGGTAGCGCGGTTGCGTCGCCGGTGTTGTCTGCGATTCTCCGCTCGAGAACTTTGACGCTTTCCGCAGTCGTGGTCATTGTCATTGGGGGCGAGTGCAAGATCAGTGAGGGCGCACGCAAACGCTATCTTTACGGCACAAGTGCCTGGTCCTGAGAGACGACTCGAACACGTCAACGATATGGAGCTGTCCGACTCCATTCCTTCTCGGCGTCCAAGCGAGTCAGTCGTTGGGTTGCAAGACGACCACCATATGAAATTTCACGAACTCGTGCTTACATCGGCGGCCGTCGCGTCCAGTCCAGGCCGGCTGGCCAAGATCACGACGCTGGCCGCGTTTCTGCAGCGGCTCGACGCGCAGGAAATACGTATCGCGATCGGCTTTCTCACGGGCTGGCCGCGACAAGGCAAACTGGGTATCGGCTGGAGCACGATCGCTTCAGCTCGAGGTCAGGAGCCAGTGTCGGTGCCGGTGCTGGAATTGCGCGATGCCGATCGCGTCCTGGACGCACTGCAATCCGTCCGGGGTAAAGGTTCAGGTGCCGAGCGACTCCGCCTCCTCGCCGAGCTGTTTGCGCGGGCGACAGCGGACGAGCAGCAATTCCTGAGTGCAATCGCTATCGGTGAAGTGCGTCAGGGAGCTCTCGAGGGCGTACTTCTGGAGGCTGTCGCTCGGGCGGCGGGATTGCCCAGTGATCGCGTCAGGCGCGCGGTGATGCTGGCAGGTGATCTCGGAACTGTTGCGTCCGCGGTGCTTGGCAATGGGGGCGAAGCTGCGCTCGCCCAATTCCAGGTAGAACTGTTCCGCCCAGTGCAGCCGATGCTCGCAGACTCGGCGCCAACCGTAAGCGATGCGTTAGCCCAATCCGAAGTGGAGCTGGAGTGGAAACTCGATGGGGCGCGCATTCAGGTTCACCGGCGCGACGACCGCATTGCGGTGTATACGCGCAGCCTGAACGATGTTACCGCCGCGGTTCCTGAGGTTATCGAAGCCGTGCGCGCGCTTTCCGCGCGCGAGCTCATCCTGGACGGCGAGGTCATCGCCCTCGCCGCCGATGGGAAGCCATTGCCCTTCCAGGTCACCATGCGTCGGTTCGGCCGGCGGCTCGACGTGGAAACCCTGCGAAAGGAGTTGCCAGTAGCGCCGTTTTTCTTCGACGTGTTGTGGTGCGACGGAGAGGATCTTCTCGATCGTCCATTATCCGAGCGCCTGCAGCGACTCGATGCCATCCTGCCGGCCGCACTGCGCGTCCCGCGCATCACCACAGCCGACGTGGATGAGGCGAAGCGATTTGAATCTGATGCGCTGGCGCGCGGACACGAGGGCGTGATGGTGAAATCGCTCACGGCACCCTATGCGGCTGGCCGGCGCGGCTCGGCATGGATCAAGGTCAAGACGGCGCGCACGCTCGATCTTGTTGTCCTTGCGGTTGAGTGGGGCTCAGGCCGGCGAGAAGGGTGGCTGAGCAATCTGCACCTCGGTGCGCGCGATCCCCAAACCGGTGGCTTTGTAATGCTCGGCAAGACCTTCAAGGGAATGACCGACGAAATGCTCGAGTGGCAGACGAAGGAGCTGCTCGCCCGCGAAACCGCTCGCGATGGTCACGTCGTGCACGTGCGTCCTGAGCTCGTCGTCGAGATCGCGTTCAATGAAGTTCAGCGGAGCTCGCAGTATCCGGGTGGCGTCACGCTTCGCTTCGCGCGCGTGAAGGGATACCGTGCGGACAAGCGCGCGACGGACGCGGACACCATCGATGCAGTGCGAGCATTCCAACCGTCCGAGTAGGCCGTCGCTCGATGCCGCCGCATGCGCGGTTCTCGTGCCTTTGAAATATGTCTGATATCCAGATATATTTACGTAATGACCCTCGGTGAATTCTCCCTGCTCCTTAATGTCGAACCCAAGTGGGTTTTAAATGCATCAGCGGCTCTCGGCGGCGCGTTACAGTATACGCTGCCGGCGGCGAAGCAACTGGCCGTCGCTCGGGCGCTGCACCAGGCGCTAGGGGTTCCCATCCCCAGAGCGCACGAGCTAGCGGGCCAAATTCTCGCTCGCTACAAGGCGGAACGGCTACCGGTCACGGTCCTCAGTGAGGGTAAGACAGGACTCGGCGATACAGTCGACACCACGATCGATGTGTACCGCATCCTCGCCGCCGTGTATACGGGCCTTTCGCGTCTGCGAACGGCGTATGCTCCCCGACGTCGTGGGCGTCCGGGGACTGCACGTCGCGACTCGGTCCGAGCGGCCGTCGAATATGGATTGGACCTCACCCTGCTCTCGGCGAATCTCGGACGCACTCACGCGGAGCGGCTCCGGCAACTCGACGCCATGGCCGGCTTCCGCCGCGGCGTTGGACGGCGACCGCTAACGACAGTAGCGCCCTAATGTTTGAACAGATCCTCGCGGCACTCGTCGGCGCTGGTGTACGCTTCGTGGTGGTGGGCGGCGTCGCCGGAACGGTGCACGGATCAGCCCGGCTCACCATCGATATCGATATCTGCTACGACACAGCGCCCGAGAGCGTCGCCAGGCTCGTGAGGATCCTGCACGGCTGGCATGCCTACCTACGCGGCGTGGAGCGCGGACTCCCCTTCGTCCTCGACGCGCGCGCGCTGCGCACCACACCGGTCATGACGTTGACGACGGACATGGGCGACATCGACCTCCTGGACATGGTGGCGGGTGTGGGCGCCTACCACGATGCCGTGGCCGCCTCGGAGATAGTGACGATTGGTGCAGTTGAGTTTCGCGTGCTCACGTTGCCAGCCCTCGTCGCTGCAAAACGGGCAGCAGGCCGTCCCCGCGATATCGAGCATCTCATTGAGCTGGAAGCGCTACTCGCCATGCGGCGCGCGCCGGCGAGAGGAAAAAAAGGCTGAGTCACGATGGTCGTGCCGGCGCCCTGCCAGGGCTATTCGCTCCGCAGTGCGACATTCGGGTCGACGCGCGCCGCACGGAGCGCTGGGACGAGGCTCGCAAGCGTCGCCGTTGCCAGCAGCACCGCTACTACGCCGCCGAAGACAATCGGGTCTCTGGGCTTCACGTTGAAGAGCAGCGGCTCGACCCACTTGCCGGCGTACAGCGCAATGGCGCTACCTATGACGATACCGGCAACCGCCACCCGCAAACCTTCACCTAGCACCAATTGCACTACGTGCCGCACTTGCGCGCCGAAGGCGACGCGCACGCCCAGCTCGTGCGTCCGCTGGACGACGTTGTAGGCAATTGCGCTGTACAGCCCGATCGCGGCGAGCACCAACGCGAGGGACCCGAATGCAACGAACATCGTCGCGCCCAGACGCCAGGAGCGAATCGTCGGACCATAAATCTCCGACATCGGCCGCGCGGTCACGTATGCCGATCCCGGCATGATCTTCTGGAGTGAGCGCCTGACGGATTCCGCGGAGCCTGCGGCGTCGCCGCGCACGCGAACGAACAGTCCCCCCCTCGTCTCCGCGATCTGGTCGACTGGCCGGTAGTAGTACAGCATGTTGTCCTTGCTGAAGTCGTCCGAGGCACGAATGTCCTCGGCGATTCCCACCACTGAGGTGCAGGGCACAGTGTCGGCGCCAACGCGCACGCATTCTCCCAGCGCCTCCTTGGCGGGCCACAGGACCTTCGCCATCGATGCACTTACGATCATTACCTTGGGCGAGTTCTTCGTGTCGCCTGGCTCGAAGTTTCGGCCGCGCAACAAACGCGTACCCATCGTCGCCAGGTATTCCGGCGATGACCCCTGAATGTTGAAAGCGCCGAGGCGATTCAGTGCGCTGGTATCGTGACCGGCAACAAAAATGTCCTCGTTCCAGGTCATCCAGAATGGTACAGTGACGGCGCGCGCGGCGTTCTCGACCCCGGGCAATGCCTTTGCTGCGTCCCGAAGGCGGTTTCGCAGCGCTGATTTTTCCGCGTCACTTAGTTTCTCGCCGCGTTCCTCTACGGAGACCCACAGCAGCGGATCGACATCATATCCCATGCGAAGCGAGCTCACATTGTCAAGACTCCGAACGAAGAGTCCCGCGCCAACGAGCAGCACCACGGAGAGTGCGCCCTGAATCACGAGCAAGCCTGTTCTGGTGCGCGAGCGATAGTAGGTTCCTTCGCGCGCACCAGCCTTGAGCGACGCCGTGAGATCAACGCGCCCCGACTGCAACGCGGGCGCGAGGCCTGTGATCAGTCCGACGAACAACACGGCGGCACCGGCGAATAGCAGCGTGCGTCCATCGCCGGCGACCGGCACACTCTCACCCGCGGGGAGGAACTGGGATCGCAGGATCGCGCCGCCCCAATGCGCGATGATCACGCCAACGACGCCGCCAAGCAACGCGAGAATCACGCTTTCGATGAGCAGCTGCGAAATGAGTCGGGCTTGCGTGACGCCAAGCGCGAGGCGCACCGCGATTTCACGGCGACGGCGCAATGCGCGCGCGAGCAGGAGGTTCGCGACGTTCGCCGCGGCGATGAGCATGACGATGATTGCGACGCCGCTCACCCATCGCGCGACCTTTGAGACTTCGGATGGTTGCGGACCACGCGCTGCCAGTACCGAGCCGGCGACTGCCCGCGGCTTCGCGATCTCGGCCAGCGTCGTTTGCGGACTCAGCTCCCGCTGTTTTGAATAGCTGAGCTTGTATGAGTTCGTGAGGTCGGCTGTCGCTGCTTCGACGCTCACGCCGGGCTTGCGACGAGCGACCATCTGCATCCAGGAAATGTTGTACTTCGTGAACCAGTTTTGCAGATCCTTCGGGTTCCATGTGAATTCGTTCGCCGCCCACGTCGTTATCGGAACCCAGGCGACCTTCATCTGTTCGGTGTTGAGGCCTGAGAATCCACGCGGTAGCACCCCGATGATCTCGTAGTCCACCTTGGCGATCTTGATTCGCTGGCCGAGCACGTCGGGCCGGCCGCCGTAGCGACTCTGCCAATAGGCATAGCTCAGGACCGTTACCGCAGAGCCCATTGGCGTTGTGTCTTCCGCTGCCGTGAACACGCGCCCGATCTCGGGACGCATCGTGAAGAAGGACCAGAAACTGGCGCTCACGGCGCCGATACGCATCTCCTCCGCTGTCGCGCCGACGCCGACGGCAGCATCGGTCTCACTGACCGCTGCCGTCAGATCGAACGACCTGGTCGATCGTTTCAGATCCTCGTAACGCGTGTATTGGAAATGGCTCCCGTAGTTCTCCTTTCCATCGAAGGTGCGTACCAGGTAGACGCGGTGGACGCGGTCCGGGTCCTGCATTAACGAGGGGGAGCGGAACAGCAGGCGGTCTACGATCCCGAACATCGCCGCGTTGGCGCCTATCCCGAGGGCGAGCGTCAAAATCACCGCCGTAGTGAAGCCCGGCTTTTTCCGCAGCCCGCGTATCGCGTACTTCACGTCCTGCCAGATCGCCTCGAACCTCATGGCTGAGCTCCCCTTGTTGCGGGCTTGTGTGAGTGGAGTGGTACTTGAATGTGACACGCCAGGGAGTCCGGCAGTTGCCCTGGCCACGTGTGCTCGCGAGGACATGGGAGGGATGCAACCATAAGCCCGAAGTCATTGAAAGCCGCACCGCTGCGAAGCAAACTCCTCTTCCATCCTGGGGCCGAGATTGCTTCGGACACTACGTGTCCTCGCAGTGACATGGGATAAATGCCACCCTGCGCCCGTTTGGCACCTTCGGCGTGCGTGCCGTGTTGTCATGGACCTTACGGATGCAGGACGGCTGTACGAGCGTGTGATTGGATCTCGTTACCTGAGGGCGACCAGCGCGGCAGCATGCTTCACCGTAGCCACACGAAACGAGTGTCTGCTGCGGCGTTCCCTGAATCCCGAAGGCCGCCTGCAGCGATGCTGCACTCAGCCTATCCTTACAGCACCCTCACCGAGGATTTATCCCAATCCGGCTCAACCAGCTCCGCACTGTTTTAACAGCAGGTCTCCCCGCTCTGGCGCTCACGTATTCGCTAGCGTGCGACACAGAGCTTTTTCGCAAGACGCCGCGCAAGAGCCAGCCGGCATCGGTGATGCAGATGATCGGACCCACCAAAGTCACTGTGACGTATAACCGGCCCACAGCCCGCGGACGAGCACTTTTCGGCGGCATCATTCGATACGGTGACACCTGGAATCCCGGAGCTGACGAGGCGACGGCAATAGAGTTCAGCCGCGCTGTGCTGTTCGGCGAGCAGCCACTACCTGCCGGGAAATACAGCGTGTGGGTGACGCCACATCCCCAGCCAACTGACTGGACATTCATTCTCAGCAAAGCTGCGGATGTATCCCACACTCCGTATCCGGAGGGAAGGGACGCGCTCCGCTTGCAGGTGCGGCCTATGAACGCGCCGCACATCGAGGCTCTCGCCTTGTATTTTCCCGCTGCGGATTCCGCGAGCGCTATGCTCCGCCTGCACTGGGGCGAGACGATGGTCGAAATTCCGATCGCGAATACGCCGCCGCAGTGACCGAACACCGGGCACCGGTCTGTAATCTTGCGCCCCGGCGCCCCTTCGCTAGCATAACGCGACAGTCCCCTTTTTCACCAATCTCCCGCCGCACCTCCCAATGTTCTCTCCAACTTTCGCCATCCGGCTCACGAGCCTCTCGCTCACAGCCGCTCTCTGCCTCGCGTCCGCGTCGGCGCAGGACACCACTCGCGCTGTAGCTGATACGACGGCGAAGAAACCCGGCTCCAGGGATCTGCCTCTGGAGATGACGCGCAACGTTCGCTTCACAACGGACGAAGCTTCCTGGATTTCACTCGACGTTGCTCCCAGTGGTAATACGATCGTTCTCGAGATTCTCGGCGATCTTTACACATTGCCAATCACCGGTGGCCAGGCGGCCCGCGTCACCGACGGCCCGGGCTTCGATTCGCAGCCGCGCTACTCGCCGGATGGAAAGCAGATTGTCTTCGTGAGCGACCGCGGTGGGTCCGAGAACCTCTGGATCGCCGACGCCGACGGCAAGAATCCGCGCGCGTTGACCAAGGGAGACAAGGCGCGCTATGCGTCCCCGGAATGGACGCCTGACGGCCGTTACGTCGTGTCATCGAAAAGCTTCGGCACCGCTTACGATCTCTGGCTGTATCACAAGGATGGCGGGGGCGGCATCCGCCTCACCGGCGCTACTGGCGCGCCTGGTGCCGCTGCCGCGCCATTTGTCCCGCCCCCTCTCAACAACCTTCTGGGCGCCGCCTTCGGGAAGGATCCGCGATACATCTACGTATCCGGCAAGCAGGGCGGCTTCGGATACAATCTCCAGCTTCCGCAGTGGCAGATCTACGTGTACGATCGCGAGACCGGAAAGACGTTTTCGCGCACGAGTGTCATGGGTAGCGCCATGCGTCCCGTGCTCAGTCCTGACGGCAAGCACATGGTGTACGCGACGCGGCACGACACCGCCACGGCACTTCGAATTCGCGACATGGTTTCGGGGGACGAGCGCTGGTTCGCTTTCCCCGTGCAGCGCGATGATCAGGAGTCGTCCTTCTCGCGCGACCTCATGCCGGGCTCCGCATTCACCCCGGATGGCAAGTATTTCGTCACCAGCTACGGCGGAAAAATCTGGAAGCTGGACGTTGCGTCTGGCCAGCCGAACGCTGTTCCGTTCACGGCGGCGGTGGATCAGCGGATAGGACCGCTGGTGAAGTTCGACTATCGCGTAAATGACTCGACACTCACTGTTGCTCAAATCCGGGGCAGTGCGCCGTCGCCCAATGGCCGGCATCTGGCATTCACCGCGCTCGACAAGGTCTGGGTCATGGACATGCCGGGCGGCAAGCCGCGTCGCCTGACCGACATGCAGGCAGGTGAGCATTCGCCAACATGGTCGCCCGATGGCAGGCACGTCGCTTTCGTGACGTGGACTGAGGCCGACGGTGGCGACGTCTACCGCGTGCGCGCCGATGGGAAAAGCAAGGCCGAGCGCCTCACTCGGCAGCCGGCGTACTATCAGAACGTCACGTACTCACCCGACGGCTCCAGACTCGTGGTAGCTCGTGGTCCGCGCCGCCCGCGGCAGTTTGAGGAAGGCGCCCCTGGCATCGAGCTGCACTGGCTGCCTTCGAGCGGTGGCGCCACCACGCTCATCGCTCCACTCGGCGCCAACGGCAAGCCGCACTTCACGCGCGACAACAATCGCATTTACATCTACGATTTCGCGGACGGCGTCGTGTCCATGCGTTACGACGGCACTGACCGTCGGCCGATGTTCAAGGTCACGGGGTACACGCCGCCTCAGAGTGGCTCGACGCCGCCCACCCCGCAGCCCGCGTCGGAGATAATCATCTCGCCGGACGGCGACCGCGCCGTCGCGCTCGTGAATCACAACATTTACCTCGTTACGGTGCCGGCGGTCGGTGGGCAAACGCCTTCGATTTCCGTGCTGAACGCGGCCGCAGCGCCGGTTCCCATCAAGCGGCTCACCAAGGTGGGCGGGGATTTCCTGGGCTGGAGCCCGGACGGCAAGCACATCCACTGGTCGCTCGGGCATTCGTACTTCACCTACGATGTGGCTCGCGCGGATTCGCTGGTTCGGGACTCGACGGTGAGAGCAGATTCCCTGAAAGCGGGAGGCGGTAGGAGGGAGGCTGGAGGCGCTCGGCCTGCCGCGGATACTTCGGCGCGGCGCGTGGCACGGGACACCGCGCAAGTCGACACCGCGAGGGCGGGACGAAAGCCAACGGAAAACGTGGCGCTCGCCAAGGGCGATTCGGCCAGAGTTGCGCGCAGCGACACCGCAAAGAAGTCCGGCGCGGCGTACGAGCCGGATCGGGTCGACGTGCTCATCAGTGTCGCACGCGACAGGCCGCGCGGATCGGTCGTTCTTCGCGGGGCGCGCATAATCACCATGAAAGGCGATGAGATCATCGAGAACGGAGATATCGTGGTCACCGACAACCGCATCGCGGCTGTTGGTGCGCGTGGAAGCGTGACGATTCCGTCAGGTGCAAAGGAGATCGACGTGGCGGGGAAGACCATCCTGCCGGGATGGATGGACATTCACGCGCATCTGCGTCCTGCCTTCGGCATTCACAAGGCGCAGGTGTGGGAATACATGGCGAACCTCGCGTACGGCGTGACGACCACGCGCGATCCGCAGACGGGCAGTACGGACGTGCTTTCGTACGGCGATCTCGTGGAAACCGGCGACATGATCGGTCCGCGCATTTACTCCACTGGCCCGGGCGTCTTCGTGCAGGACAACATCACCTCGCTGGACGACGCCCGCGACGTGCTGCGCCGGTACTCGGATTACTACGACACCCATACCATAAAGCAGTACATGGTGGGCGACCGGAAGCAGCGGCAGTGGGTGATCATGGCCGCGAAAGAACTCGGCCTGATGCCGACCACCGAAGGTGCGCTCGATCTCAAGATGAACATCACCGAGATGCTGGATGGCTATCCGGGTCATGAACACTCCTATCCGATCGTGCCGCTGTACAAGGATTTCATTACGCTCGCCGCCGAGAGCGGTATCACGTACACGCCGACGATTCTTGTGCAGTACGGTGGTCCGTGGGCGGAGAACTGGTTCTACGCGAAGTACGACATCCACTCTGACGAGAAGCTGCGGCGCTTCACGCCGCACGCGGAGCTGGATGCGCGCGTACTCCGCCGGCCGGGCTGGTTCCGCGATGACCAGTATTCATTTCCCGCCATTGCGCGTGTCGCGAAGCAGATCGTCGAGGCTGGCGGAAAGGTCGGACTCGGCGGGCACGGGCAGCTTCAGGGACTGGGAGTGCACTGGGAGCTGTGGGCGATAGCGAGCGGAGGAATGAAGCCGATGGACGTCATCCGCGTCGGGACGATCTTCGGCGCACAGGGGATCGGATTGGAAAAGGATCTCGGCTCGCTCGAGGCGGGCAAGCTCGCGGATCTTCAGGTGCTGGTACTGAACCCGCTCGATAAGATTGAAAACTCCACATCTATCAAGTACGTAATGAAGAACGGCCGGCTGTACGAGGCAGAGACGCTGAAGGAGATATGGCCGAGGCAGCGCGAGATTTCTGCACCGTGGTGGTGGGACAGGGAGCCGGTGGTTGAGAATGGGGGGATCAGGTAGCGGGAGGGGTGGGCGGGAGGCGGCAACCAGGAGCGGTGACCGGGGGTCAAAAGACTAAGCCGGCTTGGTGTTGTATTCGGGCGTCGGTCCTGCGCTTGCTTCCCAAGTCCTGGTCCTGGCTCCTGGCTGGTGTCGCCATCCTTGTCTGCAACGGATTCCCGGCGTCGATGATCCGAACGACAAGGCTACTCTGACAAAGAGTTTTTCTCTCGTCCTGATCCACCAAGTCACCACTCTGTCTGGTATTGAATGAGTAACGAGATCACGCATCGCGCCCGCGTCGACGAAAAGCGGCGCAGTCCACATCTCGAGTTGCTGGCGCAGGACGTGAAGTTTGCGTTCCGAACGCTGCTTCGACAAAAGCTGGCGGCGGTGATCGCAATCCTGTGTCTCGCTCTCGGGATCGGCGCGACGACAACGGTTTTCAGCGTGGCGAATACGCTGCTCCTGCGGCCGCTTCCCTTTGTCAACGGCCATCGTGTAGTGTCGGTCGGAAGCATCCGCGCGAATGAAGCGCGCCCAGGCGTGACGTCACTTCCGGACTTCATGGATTGGCGCGCGCGCCAGAGTATTTTCCAGGAGATGGCGGCCTTTACGTCGGCCAATTTCACATTGCTGACTGGTGGGGAGCCCGCCCGGATTCCTGGCACCAGGGCAACTGTGGGACTTTTTCGTGTTCTCGGCGTTCGGGCGATGCGCGGACGTCTCTTCTCGGATGCTGATGGTCAACCGGGAGCCGCGCCAGTGGCTGTAGTCAGCGGCGCCTTCGCCGAACGGCACCTTAACGGAACCGAGCGCGCCCTGGGCGCAAGGATCAATATCAACGGGGAGCTGAAAACCGTTGTCGGCATTATCCCGGATCAACAGCGTTTGCCGGAATGGAGCGAGATCTGGACTCCAATCGTGCTGGATCCATCGAGAGAGTCGCGGGGAAACCGTTTCCTTGAAATGGTGGGTCTTCTGAGTCGCGGGGTGACCGCGGAACGGGCGCAGCGCGAAATGTCCATAGTGGCACGATCGGTAGCGAGCGAGCACCCGGAAGATGATGGCGCTGTTGCGGTCGCACTTTCGCCGTTGCGCGACCGGTACGTCGGCGCCGCTCGTCCCGCGTTCCTGCTTATTAGCGCCGCTGCCGCACTCGTTTTCCTCATTGCCTGTGCCAACGTCGCTTCTCTCCAGCTGGCGCGCGCAAGTGCGCGGTCACGCGAAGTGAATCTCCGCGCCGCACTCGGCGCGTCACGTTCCAGACTCGTTCGCCAGCTTCTTACGGAGAGCGTGCTTCTCGCCCTAATCGGCGGTGCGCTCGGCGTGTGGCTCGCCGTGTTCGGTAGCTCGATCATTGCGAAGTCCATCGCGGGTGCTCTCCCCGCGTGGATGACCTTCGCGGTGGATATGCGTGTGTTGGTATTTACGCTTTCGGTGTCGGCCGCGGCCGGAATTCTCTTTGGTCTCGCGCCAGCGGCGAATCTCACGCGCGGCAATCACGCGAGTGCACTGAGAGAAGGTGGCGCAGCGGGAATGGACCTCACGCGGGGCAGACTGTACCACGGCCTCATCACGGCGGAAATCGCCCTTTCGCTTGTGCTTCTTGTTGGAGCTTCGCTCGCCCTGCAAAGCTTCAGTCGCCTTCAACGAGTGGATCCGGGCTACCAGGCGGAAGGGTTGGTGGCATTCCACGTCACACTGCGAGGGCCGCGTTACGATGAATCGTCGCAACGAGCCCGGTTCATCTCCGAGGTCATTGAGCGAGCTCGCTCGATCCGTGGAATCAGTTACGTGGCGGCAGTGTCTCATGTGCCAATCGCGGGCTGTTGCTCGAGATTCGGCTTCCAGATCGAGGGCCGCGAGGTCGAGTCGGGCAGCATGCCGATGGCGACGGGCAACCTCGTAACGCCGGACTACCTGCGAGCCATGCGCATTCCGCTACTCCGGGGGCGCGACTTCAATACAGCTGACGGACGCGACGCACCCAGAGTCACAATAGTGAGTGAGACTTTTGCTTCGCGCTTCTGGCCGGGCGAAGAGGCTCTTGGCAAGCGCATCCACCTGGGTAGCGACTGGTGGACAATCATTGGCATTGCGAAGGATATCAAGCAAACATCATTGGTTGACGTTCCCGAGCCCCAATTTTACCGCCCACATGCACAGGAACCCTGGGACGACATGTGGTTCGCAATCCGTGCGCAATCCGAAGCGGCATCGCTGGCGCCCGCGTTGCGTGCAGCGGTGGCATCTGTTGATCCCACACTTCCCGCGTACAGCTTCACGTCAATGACGGATGTGATGAGCGGAGCAATCGCGGCACAGCGTCTTTATGGAAGGCTGTTCGCGATGTTTGCACTCGTGGCGTTCGCTCTCGCGGCAGCTGGCATTTATGGCGTGACAGCCTTCTACGTTTCGCGACGCACCGGCGAGATCGGCATCAGAATGGCGCTGGGCGCGGACAAGCAACGTGTGCTGCGTCTTGTTTTGAAGCAGTCGGTATCCGTGGCTGCGGTTGGGCTGCTCTTGGGGCTTGGCGCCTCCGTGCTGGCGGCACGCGCCCTTTCGCACGTTCTCTTTGGCGTGACCGCGGCCGAACCTTTCACTTATATAGGCGCCGCTACACTGCTTGGCGTGACTGTACTTGCCGCGTCCTACGCTCCCGCTCGACGCGCGACAGCGATCAACCCGACGACAGCCCTCCGGCCGGATTAACCGCGGCAACGATACCTGCTGCGATCACCCGAATTTGATCTTCGACAATGTTGCCCCGCGTTCGACTGCTCATCGACATGATATCCCTTTTTAGCCAGCGGTCCAAATGCGTTCGGTGCAGGACTACGGCCAGCGGGCGCTACGCGATCACGAGCCCTTTGGTTTTGAGCGCGTTCATCCTGGCAGCGTGTCAGCGCGGCACGCGTAGTGAAGCGAAAAGCGACGTGGTTCGTTCGCTGGCTAAGTCGTCCACCGACGCAGCACTGAATGTCGAGGAGCGCATCAAGCGCATCGAGGGTGGGCTGCTCCCGGCTATCGCCGTACGCGGCCGGGCGGACACAACTTATGCTCTCGCAGATCGAATGCGCCGCTACGGCGTGCCCGCAGTCAGCCTTGCCGTTATTGACAGCGGGCGGGTGGTTTGGGCACGCGCTTTTGGTCTGGTAGAGGCGGGACGCGGCGAGGCGGTAGACACCACGACGCTGTTCCAGGCGGGCTCAATCAGCAAAGCTGTGACGTCTGTTGCGGCGCTCCGTCTCGTCGACAAAGGCGAGCTCAGCCTTGACGAGAATGTCAACAGCCGGCTGGTTACCTGGAAGGTGCCTGAGAGCGCTCTCACGACAGAAAGTCCCGTAACGTTGCGGCTGCTCCTGAGCCATGGAGCAGGAGTCGGTGTCCCGGGGTTTCCAGGCTACAAACTAGGGGAGCCGACTCCTACACTTCACCAGACCCTCGACGGTGTGCCGCCATCGAATACTCCGGCGGTACGCGTAGAGGCCAAACCTGGAACCGCCTGGCAATACTCTGGCGGCGGCACTTCAATAGTGCAGCAGCTTCTGGTCGATGTGGCAGGAACTGATTTTCCGTCACTGATACAGCGTGTGGTCATGGAACCTGCCGGCATGCGGCGCAGCACGTTCGCGCTGCCGGGGGCGCCGAACACGACAGGCCGTGCCACAGGGCATGCGCCGGCGGACACTCCGGTTCCAGCTCGCTGGCGCATATATCCGGAGCTCGCTGCCGCGGGGATGTGGTCCACTGCTACGGATCTCGCGCAATTAGGAGTGGCCCTGCTGCACGCCAAACGTGGGGCACCGGATGCAATCCTCAAGCCCGGAACAGCGCGCGACATGCTCACAAGGCAGATGGGATCCTGGGGGCTCGGTCTTGCGCTGGGAGGCGGTGAAGGCGACTCCGCGACCTTCGGTCACGAGGGCAGCACGGCAGGCTTCACAAGCCGGCTCGTCGTGCTCGGCGAGACAGGGCAGGGAGTGGCTATCATGACCAACGGCGAGAGCGAGGCGCTGATCAACGAGATCACCAGAAGCATCGCTAGCGAATACCGGTGGCCGGTGCGTTCCCGTCCAGTGAAGCTCGTCGCCGCCGGGGCTCCAGCAGGCTTTGCGGGTCTCGCAGGCGGGTATCGCATTCGACTGGACGAGCGAGCTTTTGACGTCTCCGTGACAACGGACGGCGAGCGTCTGTATTTCACTGGATCGAGCGGTCGGCCCGCGGTGATACTTCCCCAAGCCACGCTACGATTCTTTTCCCAGGAATCCGGCACCGAGTTTACATTCATCGCGCCGAACGGGGGCGCGGCGACCGCAATAATAATCGATCAGCCGGGCCAGCGGTTTACGGCTGAAAGAGTGCCCTGAAACGCATGAATCGAGTCAGCGTCTCTGTCCCAACGTTACCCCGCTCGCCTGCGTAACGAGTGTATGGTACGACTGATTCGCCTCGCGGCGCTCTCGAGCGCCGCTCTGCTTTTCGCGTCACATGCGCGCGCTCAAAGGTCGGACACTCTTGCGTTGTCTATTCAGGACGCGGTCGCCCTCGCGCTTCGTACGGGCGATGAAGCTCGTACCGCCGCGGCCCTGGTCGACGTCGCGGACGCGCAGGTCACAGTCGCGCGTGCGAGCGCCCTTCCGCAGATTCGTATCAACAGCAGCTACACGCACATCTACGAGAATGCGCGCGCCCAGGCCGTGGGGCAGATCTTCAACCAGCCGAATACCTACAACTCCAACGCCAACATTTCGCAGCCGCTCTTTCAGGGTGGGCGCGAGTGGGCGGCTTTGCGTGTGGCATCCCGTACGCGCGCGGCCGCGCGGCTGTCGGCCGACGAGACGCGCGCCCGACTCTCGGTCGATGTGCAAAGCGCCTACTTCCAGGCGCTGTTCACGGATCGCCTGGTAGAGATACGAGCGGCGGGCTACGCGCTCGCTGAGGGACGCGTGCGTCAAATCGAGCAGTTTCAGAACGCCGGACGCGCTGCGCGCTACGACGTTCTTCGAGCGCGCGTCGAGCGTGCCAATCTCGAACCGTCGGTCATTCAGGCGCGGGACGATCGGGAGCTGGCGCTGCTCGAGCTCAAGCGGCTGGTGAATATTCCCGCCGGTCAGCCCGTCGCTCTTACAACGTCGCTCAACTCGGGCGCTGTTGTGGCAATGCTTGCGTCCTTGAGCAGTGACTCCACTGCGAATGGCGACGATCGGCCATCAGTGCGGGCGGCAGAGCTTCTCTTGCAGGCGCGACGCAGCGGAGTATCGATAGCGCGCGCCGAGCGACTGCCCACGTTTTCCATCTTCTTTCAGACCGGATTCCAGGCGTTCCCTCTTAGCGGTTTTCCAACCACTCGCGGTGAAGCGACTACTATACCGTGTCCGACTGACTCACCGCAGACGAGCTGCCGCCCTACCTCCCGCCAGAATGGCGGATGGTTCCAGGACCGCCTCATCGGTGCGCAGTTGAGTTGGCCGCTGTTCGATGGTTTTCGCGCCAAGGGTAACATCGACCTCGCCAAGGCGCAGGCTCGATTGGCCGAAGTGCAGCTTCACGAGGAGCGCGAAGCAGTTGCAACCGAAGTCGCGCGGGCTCGCGCCGGTGTCGCTCGTGCCAAGGCCCTGTTCGCCGCCCAACGCGAGACATCGACGGAAGCCGACGAGGCGTTTCGACTCGCGTCTCTCAGATTTACTCGCGGCCTCGGTACACAGCTCGAGACTTCCGACGCGCAGCTTGCATTACTGACATCGCAAACCAACGAAGCCCGCTCGGTGTTCGATCTGTATCTTGCGTCGGCAGAGCTGGCGCGCGCTCTCGGCCGTTCCATCCCTCTCCCTCCGCAAACGCCGCCAGCGAGAATAACTTCCAGCCCGGGCACCGGTGTTCAGAAAAACTAGTTACGCAATCCTGTTCGCTGCTTTGCTGAGTTCGCTGGGCTGTTCATCAGGCGATTCTGAAAGCGGTGGCGGTGCCACTCCCGCGTCCGCTGCTCCCGCGCCAGGCGCAGGGCCGGGCGCCCGTGGTGCACCGACGATCGTCCTCGCGGCAAGCGACGTAGCAAAGGTGAGCCGCTCGACGATCGAAGATGGACTTGCCGTTACCGGCGACTTGCAGCCCATCGAGACCGTCCTGATTCGCGCGCGCCTCGAGGGCGATCTTGTCGGAGTGTACGTGCGCGAAGGCGATAGAGTTCGCGCCGGCCAGGTTCTCGCTCGATTCGAGAACAGCCAACAGCAGAGCGGCTTCCGGAGCGCTGAGGCCGACCGTGCTGAGGCGCAGTCGGAGCTTGCGACGGCACAGTGGAACATGGAGCAATCCAAAGAGCTTTTCGACGCAGGCGCGATTCCCGAGCGTGATCTGAAAGTCGCCCAGCAGGCGGTGGCGTCGGCGCAATCTTCCGTTGCTGCCGCGGATGCGCGCGTGCGATCGACGGGCAGCTTCATTCAGGATACGCGGGTGCTCGCCACCACGCCCGGTGTCATCTCGCAGCGTGACATTGAGAATGGCGAGCATGTTGCTCGCGGCGCGCCGCTCTTCACACTCGTGCGAAGTGATGTCCTCGAGCTCGAGGCCTCTGTGCCCGCCCGGAAAGCGAGCGGAGTCGCAGTAGGGCAGCGGGTGCGCTTCACCGCGGACGGGAGATCGTTTGAGGGGCGCGTCGCGCGCGTGAGCCCTACGATAGACCCGTCGACTCGCTCGATCACGGTGTTCGTCCAGATTCCAAATGCGGGTGGTTCGCTCAAGGGCGGAACGTTCGCTACCGGACGAATTATTGGGCGCACCATGGAGGGAGCGCTGGTCGTTCCTGCCGCCGCCGTGAGGCAGGCGCAGGACGGCGGTCGCCCGTTCGTTTACCGAATCGACGGCCAGAAGTTGTCGACGGCGTCCGTCGCGCTCGGTGTGGCCGACGAGCAGCGCGGGATTGTGGAGGTTCTGGAAGGGCTCGCAGAAGGAGACCAGATCGTGGTGGGTAACGTTGGAACGCTGGGGAATGGGATGAAGGTGGAAGTGATTGGCGAAGGGCGCGCCGCAAATCGGGGACCGTGACATGTTTCTCTCAGACCTTTCCATAAAGCGGCCGGTATTCGCCACCATGATGATGGTGGCGCTTGTCGTATTGGGCGTCATGTCGTACAGACGGCTCGCAATCGACGAATATCCGGACATTACGTATCCCGTGATCATCGCACAGACGACATACCCGGGCGCATCGCCGGAAGTCATTGTGCGCGAAGTTTCCAAGCCCATCGAAGAGGCGTTGAACACGGTGCCCGGGCTCAAGGAAGTGACGTCATCGTCGCAGGAAGGAGTGTCGATAGTCCGGCTGATGTTCCATCTTAGCGCGGATGTCGTCGGAGCTCAGCAGGACGTCCAGGCCAAGGTCTCGCGCATCCGGCGGCAACTACCGCCCAATATCGAAGACCCGGTCGTAATTCGAT
>JACDCM010000582.1 GCA_013817545.1 Gemmatimonadaceae bacterium
GCCGTGGACGCGAGCGAATCTCCGCTTGATACGGCGCGCCGTGCTGCTACCTCGGGTTACAGCCGGATTCCGGTTTATCGCGAATCCCTGGACGAGATAGTCGGAATGCTGCACGTCTTTGACCTGTTGAGTTCCGGCGGAGGTGTAATGCCTTCGCTTCGCGACGTGGCATACGCTCCGGGGTCGAAACCGTGCAGCGAAATGCTGTTCGAGATGCTGCGCGCCCAACGGCACCTGGCTGTAGTTCTCGATGAATTCGGCGATACGGCCGGAATTGTAACGCTCGAGGATATGCTGGAGGAGCTGGTCGGCGAGATCCGGGATGAGCACGATGAGTCTCCCGAGAGCATAATCCAGCTCGGCGCCAAGTCGCTCGAGTCCTTCTCCGCACCATAGATCGTGCGCGCTTTCTCGGTGTTCTGGCGGCTGCTTCCATTCGTGGTCGCTTTTCTCCGTGACCGCCGTCGGTGGGTGATGTTCGGGCGCGCCCGTACAGTGCCTGTGGCGGCGCAAGCCCGGAGAGCGGAATCGCTGGTCGCAACGCTCGCTGCGCTCGGCCCTACGTACATCAAGCTGGCGCAGGTCTTTGCTTCGAGACCGGACATAATACCTGAGCCCTACCTTGCAGCTCTGGGGCAGCTGACCGACCGAGTTCCCCCGCTCCCTGAGGATGTCATTCGCGAGGTGATAGCCAGCGAGTACGGGAAGCCGGTCGCGGACATTTTTCAGCGGTTCGACTCCGCGCCACTGGCGGCAGCGTCGCTTGGGCAGGTGCACCGCGCGCTACTGGATGGACGCGAAGTCGCCGTTAAGGTCCTTCGGCCGGGCGTGGAAGAGTTGGTGAGCGTCGACCTCGATGCCGCGTTTCGCATTCTGTTCTTCCTTCACGTTGTCTTCCCCAATCATCACACGCGCGCCATCACCACGATCGTGAATGAGTTCGCCAAGCGCATTGACGAAGAGATGGACTTCCGGTCAGAGGCTCGCAACGCAGAGTTGATTCGCACCAACTTCGCTGCGGATACTCGGGTAAAGATCCCGGAAGTGATAAGCGAGATGACGCGGCGCCGTGTGCTCGTACTGGAGTTCGTTGAAGGAACCAAAATCGACCGGCTGCACGAGCGTATGCAGTCAGGCGACGTGTCGCTCGCGGCAATGCTGGAGACGATTGTCGAAGTGTATGTGAAGATGATGCTGGTGGACGGTGTCTTTCACGCCGACCCCCACCCGGGCAATCTGCTTCTGTCTCCAGATGGACGGCTGATCCTGCTGGATTTCGGCATGGTCATTCAGGTAGACAAGGAGACGCGCGCGCGTCTTATAACGACCGTTATGGCGGTTGCCCGACGCGACGTCGATGGCGTTGTCGCTGCCATGTACGAGCTCGGACTTCTGGATCCTGAGGTCGATCGTGGAACCATACGCGACGCAGCTCGAGCGCTCATGGCGATTGCCTTCACCTCCGACACCAAGCCGCGGCAGATCCAGCGCGTGGTGAACGAAGTCATGTCGACATTTTATCAATGGCCGGTGACGCTGCCGAGTGAGCTGGTCTACTTCGGACGTGCCGCGGCGCTCATCGAAGGCATTGGTGCGCGGTACGACCCGCTGTTCAACAGCGCTCAATTCGTGTCGCCAATCATCGCTCGCAAGAAAGGGGAGCTCCTGGCCGCGATGCTGGGAGACGATCCGCGACACATGGTCCGCGATTGGGTTACGGAGCTCGCAGGAGTGGCGCGCGAGCTCCGTGATGTGCTGAAGCGAGCTGGCCGCGACGAAATCCGCATCCGTGTGCATCCGCGCGACGTAATCGAGATGCAGCAGTTCATTGGCCGGCAAACACGGCGGCTTCTGCTGTGTATCTTCGCGGCGGTCATCGCCATTGTTGGCACGCTGCTGTACCTCGCCAACGGCAACGCCCTCGTCCTGATCGCCTCGCTCCTGGCGTCCGGGTTCACGTACCTCGTTGTATTTCTCATTCCAGCTCGGCTGTTGTCGAACCCGTTCCGCCGGGTGCGCCTCCGCCGCTAGTACTGCTTCATAAGACCACTTGTGCGTCCGAGCGTTCGATATATCCGGCCGCGAATGTCAGCTGAAGCTATCACCCACTACGACTCTCCAATGCACGAGCGGCTCCGCGC
>JACDCM010000204.1 GCA_013817545.1 Gemmatimonadaceae bacterium
AATTCCGATGCGGCGCGCCCCTTTCGCGAACCACGCGCGCAGCGAGTCCAGCAGCTCGCTGAAATCACCGCCACGCGCGGTGGAGCCGCTCTTCTGAACAAGGTAGATGAAATAAATGCCGACCATGGTAAACAAAACGTTGGCGAGCCACATGGACCAGAAGGCATTCACGATAAGCTTGTCCGCCAGCGTCTCACCGGCGATCAGTCCGATGTAGTACAACGCGAAGACGCCGAGGCTCACACCTATCACGAGACCGACGCCGCCGCGCGGGAATCGTAGCGCGATGGGAGCTCCCAGCAGCACAAAGACCACACACGCCGCCGCCAGCGCGAACTTCTTCTGAATCTCGACCTGATACTGGCTCATTCGCTCGCTCGCCTCGCGTACGCGGGAGCGTAGCATCTCCAGCTCGCCAACTCCTAGCGGATTCGGCGCGACAACGCGCGGCCGCACGATCTCCTGCGGACGGCGTGAGGTTAATGGAGTCCGCAGTCCGCTTGAAGTTCGGCCCACAACAGCAGCTCCCGCTGAGTCAGTTGGCTGCGTGAAAGTGCGCATCTCGCGCGGTAGCGGCGGGAAGTCCGGATTGAGCTCCGGCGCGGCTGGTCTCTCGCGACGCAGGCTATCTCCCCGTCCCTGAGGCTTTGCGGTCTGCTGCTGTGGTGTCAGATTTTCCACCGTACCGCCGTTCTCAACTTCCCAATCCCGACTCGCAGTGCTGGAATGTTCAGGGGTTGCAGCTTCGGCTACGGGCACGCCACCCAGCGGCCGGACTACTGTGCAGTACAGTTTCCCGATGGTGAGCCTGGGCTCTTTCGGCTCAACCTTTCGCAGAGGTCTGATCTCGCCGGTCGCTGCCCGATGCGCGGCGTTTCCAAGCATTTCTCCGAGCTCGAAGCGCGCTGCAGACCATTCACGGGAGCGCTGGCGATACTCCTCCTCCATCTCGCAGATGGACATTTCGCGCTCGCCTCTATAATTGTCAGCCGTGTCTCGCTCGAAGGGATTGGCGACGCCCCGAACCCTGATAAGGTCGGTGACGTAGAACAGACGCTGCAGTTCGGTGGGATTGGAACGAGACGATTCCTGGGAATAGCCATGGTACAGCGTCAGCTCCAGGTCTTCCATGCTCTCGGATAGGGCCATGCGGCCGCTGTCCGCGTATATGGTGCGGCGGCGAACCGGGTCACTCAGATCATAGATGGTGATCTCGCGCAGGAGGTCGGTGTTCTCATCGATCTTTCCCGCGCGCAGAAAAAGTCGTCCCTGCGACACTTCGTTAATGACCTGCTCCTTGAGCGCGAAAGTCGGTTTCTTCCGCGCGATGTCGCTCTGCAACACCCTGAGCCTGTGATTGCTGCGTGGCAGTATCTGATCGTTGAAGGCAAGCATGAAGAGAGCAATGGCGGCCGCACCCCAGAGCACTGGCTGGATTATTCTGAGAAGGCCAACTCCGCTTGCTTTCAGGGCGGTGATTTCGTTCTCGGCCGCGAGCCGGCTAAAGGCATACAGCGTCGAGACAAGCACCGCCATCGGAAGCGTCATGGCGATGATGAATGGAATGCTCAGCAGGAAGAACTCGCCGATGACGGACCACGCCAATCCCTTGCCAACGAGGTTGCCGAATTGCTTGGCGACCTGGTTGAGCAGAAGCAACGAAGTCAGAACCGCGAGAGCGAATACCAGCGGCCCAACGTGCTCCATAAGGACGTAACGCCGCAGGATCTTCACGGCTGGAAGCTCGATGTAGCAGACATCAACAAATCATGCGACAGAAAATAGGGACACCCCAACGTGATCATTCAAAAACAGTAATACAGAGAGCACCGCGGCCAGTTTTTATCGGTAACTACCTGGGTGCATGCCAGCCCTCCAGCCGGAACCTTGGGCAGGCGCGCAGGGTTGTAGCAGGTAGTACAAGCGCTATATTTTGACCTGAGCGCCCGATGTTTTCGACGCTGGCGCAAGCGGAGAGAATTTCTTTTTCCCGCGTGCCAAGCCGCTTCAATCTATAGGCGGCCTTGACGGCGTGGTACCGGAATCTTGCTTCGGAACGAATGTGCCGACTGATATCCGGTTCCTCATCGGCGCCGATCCATTTTTTACTACCCGCGTTGGATAGTACCCTTCCTCCAGGGTTTTGGTGCGCTTAGCCGGACTAATTCTTTCCGTTACGCTTGTGAGCTTTGCGCCGGTGCTGGCTGCTGGTGCTCAGGAGCCGGTACGCGACACGCTGCGCGACACTCTTTCGAGAGCGCGGACGGATTCAGCTGCCCCAGAGCCACGGATGCGTCTCCGACTGCGAAGCGATACGCTCATCCTCGAGCGGCCTGCGCCATTTCTTCCATTCGGAATGCTTTCAGAAGGTCGCCGGTCCACGGAAACTCTTGCTGACGCGCAAGCCGCGGCGTTGATGCAGCAGGCGGCTGCGCAGCGCTCAGCGCTGTGGGGACAGACGATCGGCTCCGCTTTCGGCGCGGCCGCGATTCCGGATTCCACCGGCGCCGCTGGCAACCTTCCAGCCGCACCGCCTCGCATCGCCCCCGAACTGCTGGCTCAGCAGGGCGATTCGGCGAGCACGCCTGTCGGCGGCGGGCTCCTCGAGCAATACGCCGATCTCGGTTTGCAGCTGCAATCGCGGCTCGAATCGAAGCTGGAGCGTAACAAGAACGAACGCTGTACCTCGGCCGAGTTCCTGTACCCGACATCCAACTGCCGGGGAAGTTTCCAGCCGCAATTCGACTTCCAGTTCAATGTCCGAACGGGGGGTGTCGTCGCAGACCGCGTGCACGTAAACGTGGATTACGATTCAGAGCGCGAGTTCGACGCCTCCAACAACATCAACGTCTACTACGAGGGGAAGCAGGACGAGATCATTCACCGCCTGGAGGTCGGTAACGTCTCCTTTGCTCCTCCGTCATCCCGGTTCATCACCGGCGGCATTCCGGCGGGCAACTACGGCCTACAAGCAACGGGGCAGCTCGGCCCGATGTCATTTCGAACCATAGTTGCGCAACAGAAAGGAAACGTCGTCAAGGATCGCGTCTTCACCATCGGCGACCGCACGGTTCAGACGGTGGAGCGAGACATCGAGGACTATCAGGTAGAGCGCCGGCGTTTTTTCTGGGTGGTGAATCCAGAGGTCGCGTTCGCAGGCCAGTACCCCAGCGTTGACATCCTCGATGCTAACAGGCTCGCCGATCTGGCATTACGCATCCCGGCGGGGCAGCGGCCGCGGCAGGTCCTCGTCTACCGGTATCGCCCGCCGAGCATTGCGGGGAGCGCCGCACGCGACATCAACGGTCCATACGCTGTTGTACTCGGCTCTCGCCAGCAGACGGAGATTGGGCCGTTCGAGGTTTTACAGGAGCGGGTCGACTATTACATCGATCCAACGAACCTGTGGATCACGCTCGTAAGTCCGATCAATCGTGGAGAGCGACTCGCTATTTCCTACACGGTGAGCGCGCCTGACGGGCGAGAGATCCGTGTCGGCAGCATAGGCGGCACCTTTCCGACGGCGCGCGGTGCCACGGGCGCCGATACCCTAATTCTGCTTTGGGACAATGAAGTGCTGCCGGGAGACCCGTCCTTCAGCCGCGAGATGCGCAACGTGTACCGGCTGGGCGGCGAGGACATCCAGCGGGGTAGCGTAGCACTAAAGATCGTTCTGGGCACCGGCAACGACCAGGAGCAGTCGCAGACCGGTGCGGGCACGTATCTCCAGATTTTCGGCATGGCGCAGCGCACCAATTCCTCCGCGTTCGATGTGGAGAACCGTTTGTGGCCGCGTTTGGGTGACCCTAATCAGGCCGCCAACGCAACCGATGCGAAGCTCATTCGCGACTACTTCGTAATTTTCCCGTCGCAGAGACCGTTCGCCGACCCCGCGTTCGTGCGGGCGCCGGATCCTGTGAACGACTCGCTGTACCGAACCCCGGACGAGGACCTCTCGTCGCAGCGGCGCCCCGCGACGCAGTACCGGCTGCGTGCGGCGTATCAGGCCGAAGGTGGTGGCGATGCAGGCTCGCTCGCGCTCGGCTCTGTGCAGGTGAGATCCAATTCCGAGCGTCTTTCGATCGGCGGCTTGCAGTTGGTTCGCGATGTGGATTACCGCGTTGACTACGAGCAGGGTCGTGTAACATTCCTGCGGCCAGATACCCTCTTTCGCCGGCCGCAGCAGGTGACGGTTCGGTATGAGGAGAACCCCCTCTTTGCCGCCGCTCCCACATCCATCTTCGGCCTGGCAGCGGAGGTTCCGTTCACCAACGGGCAGCTCAACTTCGTTGCGATCTCGCAATCGCAAAAGACGACATTCACTCGTCCTCCGCTCGGCTTCGAGCCGGCTTCAGCGCTGGTGGCCGGTGTGAACGGCAACTTCTCTTGGGAGAGTGACATGCTCACACGCGCTCTCGACGCGCTCCCAATCCTCGAGACTACAGCTCCGTCCTCTGTAAACGTGCAGGGCGAGTTCGCTACCAGCCGGCCTCAGCCGAATGCCGCCGGCGTCGCTTACGTAGAAAGCTTCGAAGGGGAAGCGGGGGTCCAGGTCGTGCTCGCTGAAGGAGCCTGGCGATACGGGAGTATTCCGGCGACTCAGGGTGCGGGAATTCCGATCAGCGGCATTCCATTCGAGCCGGACACTGCTTCAGCGTCAACAATGGCGTGGCAGAACAGCGGCATTACCATCGACACCAACACTACGCCGCCGACTTCTCGAGTAATTCAATTTTTCGCGGAGCAGATCGATCCGCAGATCGCGCTGTCCAGCGGACAGGGCTTTCGCTCGCCAGAGCCTTTCCTGTGGCTTACGCTGTATCCGCGCACGATCGGTGGTCTGTTCTGCAATAGCTGCGACTCCTCCACATTCACCTGGCGCACACCGCCGAACCCGGGGCGACGCTGGAGATCCATTACACAATCGCTGAGCACCACTGGAGTGGATCTTTCGCGTGTTGAGCAACTCGAATTCTGGGCGCTGGTGGACACTTCCTCCATCAACAGGCGAAGGAATGGAACGCTGGTCTTCGATTTTGGCGAGTTGTCGGAGAACAGTGTCGCGTTTGCGCCGGAGACGCTTTTCGTCAAGCGCGACCTGACGCCGACGCAGGTGCATAGCGTGGACAGTCTCTTTACCGGGCGGCAACTGCAGGGGTTCGACCGGGTGGACACCGAGCGCGACCCGGTGACGCGCTCCTTCGACGCAGCAGTGAACGATCGCGGTCTACCTGGCGACCGGGCCGAGCGGCTCGTACGCGTGGATATCGACAACAACACCACGTCTGAAATTACCGATGTGCCGATATGTAGCGGTGGCAATCTTACGTTGCAGCTCATCGGCGACACCAAGAGCAACTGTACTGTGGCGAACCGCCGCCTGGACGAGGAAGATCTCGACCTCGACAACTTCCTCGACATCCCCAGCACAGCCAGGAACAGCGAGCGTCTGCTGCGCTATGTAATCGACCTGAGCGACGAGGGCTCGTACAATCGCATCGGAGGCTGCTTTCGTTCGGCCGCCGATGGGTCTGAGGAGGGCGGCGGCGTGGCAAGGGACGGGCCGATCTGCTGGGTGAACGTACGAGTGCCGTTCAGCGCTCCGACCGAAATGATCAACGACCCCGTGCTCCGCCGAATCAAGTCTGTGCGTATTTCGCTCATATCTTCGGTGGTGGCGGCCGACAGCGAATTCACCGCGGTTCCAATTGCGCGCCTCAAGCTCGTTGGATCACCATGGGTGAAGCGTGCGGATCGCGCGATTGCCGGACTCGGCGGCGCGCGCGAGGATGGCAATGGCTTCGTGATCGCGTCGGTCATAGGCACGCAGGACAACGACACGAGGGGCAATCTTTTCTACCAATCGCCTCCGGGGGTGACCGACGAGGCCGATATAAAGAATACGGGTCTTCAGACAGGCACGGTGCAGATCAACGAGAAGTCGCTTCGCCTCGTTGCGGGTGACGTCCCCCTGTATTCGCGAGCCGAGGCGTTCTACCGCTTCCCCGAGGGCGAAAAGAACTTCATGGGTTATCAGGAGCTTCGCGTCTGGGCGCGTGGCCGTAACAAGGGATGGGGTCCGCAAGGCGATTTGCAGTTTTTCATCAAGATCGGGCGCGATCAGGACAACTTCTACTTGTACCGCACGCCGGTGAACTCTGGCCAAACGCGCGAGGCTTGGCTTCCGGAAGTGGTAGTGGATTTTCAGAAGCTCTTCGCGTTGCGCGCTCGCATTCAGAACAACTTCCTGCAGAACGGCGACGCGCTGGAATGTGGCGCCCTGGACAGCGCACTCATCGAAAGCTCGGCGCCGCCGGCTGCCGCTGGGGGTAAGCGATACGCGGTTTGTTCCGACGGCTATATCGTGTATACCGCCAACCCCGGCATCTCGCCGCCAAACCTGGCGAGTGTGCAGGAGCTGGCTGTGGGACTCGTGCGGGTCAGCGAGGCGGGACTGGGCGATGGTGGCCTGATCAGCGTCAATGACTCGCTCGAAGTGTGGGTGGATGATATCCGTCTGACGGGCGTCGTCGACGACGCCGGCTACGCGGGGCAAATAGCTTTGAATGTCCTCGCCGCCGATGTCGGGTCGCTTCAGCTGAACGTCACGCGCCGCGACAGGAACTTCAGGCAGCTCGCCGAGCAGCCGACGTACATAACGGACAGCCAGTTCAATCTTTCCTCGTCGCTGCGGCTCGACAGGTTCCTGCCGCATGCGCTCGGTCTCGTGCTGCCATTCACAGCCAGCTACACCTCGGCGGGGACGGACCCGTTTTTCCTCTCCCGCTCCGACGTGCGCGCTGGGGGTATCGAGGGACTGCGCACGCCCCGGAGCTCCGGCTCGACGTATTCTCTTTCGGCACGCCGCGCAGCACCGATCAGGAACACGATTCTTGGCGCGCTCTTCAACAACATGGGCGTGAACAGCTCGTATTCATCGGCGTCATCCAAGAGCGAGTACCAATCCGGCACATCCACCGCATTCAGTACGTCGCTGGATTGGAATCTCGCAAGCAGCGCGCGCACGGTGAATTCACCGCAATGGATCGACCGCGCGGTAGGGCGCCTGCCGGGATTCATCAGGAACAGCGCCATTGCGCGCGGGCTGACTGACGCCGCGCTACGCTGGACGCCGGCGCAGATGCGATTCACCAGCTCCTACGCGCGGAATTCCGACAAGCGGCTCACCTTCACTCTACCCGTCGCT
>JACDCM010000583.1 GCA_013817545.1 Gemmatimonadaceae bacterium
CATCAGCGATGAGGGTTGGCTGAAGGAAACGTTCATCCCCGCAGTGCAAAAACGGGGCGCGGCGATCATTCAGGCGCGCGGGCTCTCTTCCGCCGGTTCCGCTGCGAATGCGATTATCGATACGGCGCGATCATTGACTGACGACACATCCGGCGACGATTGGAACAGCGTCGCCGTCTGCTCCGACGGCAGCTACGATGTTGCCGAAGGATTAATCTCATCGTTCCCTGTGCGTAGCCGCGGAGGTAAGTGGGAAATCGTGCAAGGCGTAAAACTAAATGAATTCAGCCGCGCGAAAGTCGACGCCTCAGTAGCGGAGTTACAGGAAGAACGATCGCTTGTAGGCGAGTTGTTGCCGAATGTCTCATAGCCCGCACAAGCGTGCTGCATTGATAGCATCTCTTCGGCGCAACGATGGCCACTTTGCACGACGAGCATCGCGAGCAATCGCCTGATCGGTCGCCCCAGGTGGCGTGGCCGTTCATCATTGGTGTGCCAAGAAGTGGCACAACCTTGCTCCGGCTGATGCTGGACAGCCACCCTGAAGTAGCGATTCCGCCGGAGTCCCATTTTTTCCATGATCTCTTTCGGCGTGATCCAGCTGCAATGTCTCGCGCAGAGTTCTACCGGCTCATTTCGCAGCACTTCACATGGCGTGACTTCTGCATCGACGATGCCGAATTCGATCGCGCTTTAGACGGACTCGACCCGTTCTCGGTCGCCGACGGATTACGAGCGCTGTATCGCCTCTATGCGGCTCGTTTCGGTAAAGCCCGGTGGGGGGAAAAAACGCCGGATTACGGCCTGCTGATGCCGGAGATTACCGCGTTACTCCCGGAGGCGCGGTTCGTTCACATAATCCGCGACGGCCGGGACGTCGCTTTGTCACGGCAATCACTGTGGTTTGGACCCGGCACTGACATCGCCGCGCAAGCCGAGGATTGGATGATCTGGCTTCGGCGCGTGAGAAACTTCGGCGCAGGATCTGAGCACTACCTCGAGATACGTTATGAAGCATTGGTCAGGTCGCCGGACGAGACGTTGCGCGAAATCTGTAGTTTTCTGCAGCTGCCCTTCCGAAAAGAAATGTTGAGCTACCATGCTGTCGCCGATGCGCGGCTGGCCGAGCTCAAAGGCTGGAAAACGGAGAATATCACAGCCGACCAGTTAAGAAGCATTCAGGAGCTCACCGCCCGTCCGCCGACGCCGAATCGCATAAATCGATGGAAGCGCGAAATGCCACCTGAGGCGTTGCGCGCGTTTGAAGACGTCGCTGGTCCCTTTCTGACGGAGCTTGGGTATGAGGTGGCGGCAGGCGATAGGTCTGGCATCGGGGCGGTGGCGGCGGCGAGCCTGTTTAACGGCGTCCGGCGAACGGGCGCCCGGCCTACCGTCTCGGCTTTGTTACTGACGCACGATATACCAGACGAGGCGATTCCATGGCTAATGCAGCTAAGAGCCGTTGTCGACGAGTTCGTGGTCTTGGTGGATTCGCAACTGGCCAGCGAGCGAACGAGAGCCCGGGTATCCCAACTCGCGAGTCGAACTAAAGAGTTTGCCCCAAATGGCGTCGCGGAAGCTTTCCTCTCAGAAGGTGTCAACGCATGCAACACCGATTGGATCCTGCGTCTGGACAGCGACGAGGAGTTAAGCATCGAATGGCAGGACGGTGCCTGGCGCGAGCTTCTTACCCTGCGCGACTACACGCATTTCTGGATTCCTCGCCGGTGGTGTACCCGGCCTGGCAGTTATATTCCGGTACAACCGTGGTTTCCAGATTATCAGATTCGCTTATTCCGCAACGAACCTTCAAACATTCAATTCGGAACAACGATCCACGGCGTGATGAAGATACCGGGACGACACGCGTATTCCCGCTCCCTTGCTATTCATCACCACGTGCTTTGGCTGCTCTCGCGCATGGAGCGCGAAGAGAAGGTAAAATACTATAACACTCTCCCTGGAGGTGGTCTGGGCCACTACTACCTGTACGAAGATTTCGAACTGCCGGAAGCGCCGATCCCCCACAATCTGGTTAACATAGATAACGAGCTACTCCGAATGGGGATGCTTTCAGCGGACGAGGTACGTGATGTGAGGATCGAGGTGTGTCGGCTCACCACCGAGTGCACTCC
>JACDCM010000205.1 GCA_013817545.1 Gemmatimonadaceae bacterium
GCCGATTAGATCAGTTACGGTATATGGCTCGGAGATTCACCGCCTCCCTCCCTCCTCCACCACCCCCTTTCCCCGTTCCACTACCGTCGCGTTAACTGGAGCTCCCGGCCCCAGCCGCTCCGCTCCCCCCACCACCACTTGCTCTCCCGCAGTCAGCCCGCTCGTGACCTCCACGAACCCCGGCGTCCGCACTCCAAGGACTACTTCGCGCCGCACCGCCTTCCCGTCTGTGACGACCCACACCACCCGCGACCCCTGCAGCGCGAGTACCGCGTCCTCCGGAATCACAACCGCGTCCGGCCGCACCGCTGTCGCCAGGCGTGCCTCGATGAACATTCCGGCTTGCAACTCGCGCTTCGGGTTGGCCACCGCTGCCTTGACGGAGATAGTACGCGCCGGAAGCTGGATTACCGGGTCCACGAAATCCACGATACCCGTGAACTCACGACCCGGCAGCGACGCAACATGGAACTGCACTCGCTGCTTGAGTGCCAGCCTTTCAGCGTAACGCTCCGGAACCTGGAAGACCGCTCGCTGCGGGTTGAATGTCTGCAGCGTCGCGAGACGCGTCGCGTTCGTGACATAGTCGCCCAGGCTCACCATCCGTCGCCCCACAACACCGCTGAAGGGCGCTCGCACAGTGCTACGCGACAGGCGGAGATTGAGCAAATCCAGCTGTGCCTGCGACCCGCGCGCGGTCGCCTCGGCGCGCTCCAGCTCTGACGTCGTCGATGCGTTTTGCTCCAGGAGCTGCTTCGTACGCGTGAGTGCCTGACCCGCGAGATCGCGATCAGCTTGCAGACGCGCGATCTGCGCGCGCAGCTCGGCGTCATCGATCTTGAACATCGGCGTGCCGCGTCCCACGAGGCGACCCTCGTCGATCAGGATCGCAGTTATGCGGCCTTCCACATCCGGGCGCAGCTCGATCGCCTGCACGGACTCGATCTGCCCGGTGGCGCTGATGGCATCGACCACCGTGTCGCTCTTCGCAACAGCAACGTCGACGGGCATTGCGGGAGGACCGCCAGGCCCACCCGGGCCCCCGCCTGGTCCCCCCTCAGCGGCGCTGTCTGCTTTTTTGCAAGCAGCGAGAGCCACCAGGGCGACTGTCAGCACATGCGCACGAAGCAAATATCTCACGGTGAAATCCTGTCAGTGAAAAGTCGCCGGCCCAGTATGGCCTCGAGCTGCGCGAGAGCGAGACGAGCTGCAAACTGCGCCTCCACGAGATTCGCTTCCGCCTCCGTCAACTGCTCCTGCGCGGCGAGCAGGTCGAGAATCAGAGCCGCCCCGGCCTTGTAGCGCGTGTCCTGCACCCTGTAATTCTCGCGCGCGACTAGCAGCGCTTCGCGCCGTAGCTCTACCGTTGCGCGCGACACGGAATACGCTTCGTAAGCTTCCGTGAGGTCACGCTCGGCGGCGCGCTGGATGTCGCGTTGCGTTACGCGCGCGACGTCTCGTCGCACTCTGGCTTCCTCCAGCGCCACCTCGCGCTGTCCGTTGTTCCAGATGGGTAGCGCGACAGAGAACGTGAGCGACGAGCGGCGCGTGGCCTGCGGAAAGTACCGGTCGTCGAAGGCGCTGCTCGACGCGAATAGTGAAATCTGGGGGAAATAGCCGCCGCGTTGTGCGCGAACGAACGCTTCTGCCGCGGCCTCGCTCGCACGCGCGGCCACGAACGCGGGCCCCCGGTCCCGCGCCTCGGCGACCGCCTGCGCGATCGTGATCGGAAGGTCCGCCGGTGGAAGTGAATCGATAGCGACCGGCTGCGCCGGTCCATCGAATCCGACTCGCCTGCCGAGCTGCAAGCGGGAAACGCGCAGCGCAGCGGCTTGCTCCAGGAGCGCTACCCGAGCCTGGCTAAGCTCCAGCCGAAGTTGCAGCGAGTCGGTCTGCACCGCTGCCCCGGAGGTGACTCGCGCCCTGGCCACGACCAGCTGCTCTTCCGCGCGACGCACACGCTCCCGCGCCACGCGAGTGAGCTCCTCGTCCGCGAGGACCTGATAGTAATCGCGCTCCGTGCGCAATGAGACGCCGAAGCGCGCCTCAAGCTCACCCGCCTCCGCGCGCGCGAGTTCGGCACGCGACCGACGCAGCTCGGCGAGCTTGCGTCCACCGAGGAACAGATCGTAACGAGCATCGATTCGTGCGCTCACCGCCACTTCCTGCGGCGTAGCGGTTCCCAGATTGAAGGTCGGCGCGGAAAAGCGGCTTGCGTCGGTCTGCGCGCTCACTGACGGCAGAAACAGGCTCGACCTGGCCGCTCGGCGAGCCCACTCCGCATTACCGACCGCACCCGAAGCCAGGACATACTCCGGGTCGTGCCGCACCGAACGACGAAGCGCTTCCTGGAGAGTTATGCTCGGAATGCTGTCGGCCACCGCGAGCTGCAGCAGCAGGAGCGCCAGCATCAATCGCCCTCCACCAGAACGCGGCTCGGTGCCGGTGAGCGCGACCGCAGCCGCACCGCATCAAGAATGACATATGCGGCGGGGACGAGAAAAAGCGTGAGAACGGTGGAGAAAAGCAGTCCACCAACGATCGCGTAACCAAGCGGACGACGGCTTACGGATCCCGCGCCAAGCCCGAGTGCGATCGGAAGCGCGCCCATGATCGTCGCCACTGAGGTCATCAGAATAGGACGGAAGCGGATGCGACCTGCCTCCAGCACTGCATCCAGCGTCTCCATCCCTTTCTCCTTCAGTTGATTCGTGTACTCAACCAGAAGGATGGAATTCTTGGTCACCAAACCGATCAGAAGGATCATCCCGATCTGGCTGTACAGGTTGAGCGTGGAATTGGCGAGAAGAAGCGTCGCCAGAGCGCCGGCCACGGCAAGCGGTACGGAGAGAAGCACCGTGAACGGGTGCACCAGCGATTCGAACTGCGATGCGAGAACCATGAAGACGACGATAAGCGCCAGACCGAAGGCGAAATACAGGGCGCTTCCGCTTTCCTTGAATTCGCGCGACTCGCCTTGCAGCTCCAACGTGCTTCCGCCTGGTAGCACCTGCGCCGCCGCGTTGTCCAGCGAGTCGAGCGCTTCTCCGAGCGTGAAACCTTCGTCCAGCCCCGCCGAAAGCGTGAAGGAGCGCACACGATTGAAGTGATTAAGTTGTTTCGGGCCGACGTCTTCATCGATCCTGGCAACCGCGCTCAGCTGGACGAGCTGACCGTCGCGGCCTCGCACGAAAAGGCCAGTCATGTCAGTGGGCGTGGCGCGCTCCTCCGGTTTTAGCTGCACCATCACGTCGTACAGCTTGTTCTCGCGCGTGAAAGTGCTCGCGCGACTCGAGCCCAGAAGCGTCTGCAGAGTGGCCGCGATGTCGCGGACCGAGACGCCAAGGTCCTCGGCTCGGTCACGATCGAAGCTGACAGTAAGCTCGGGCTTATTGACGCGCAGGTCGGTGTCGACGTTCTCAAGGCCCTTGATCTGCCGCGCGCGCGCGGTGAGCGCGTCCATTCCCTTGCCGAGCGAGTCGAAGTTTGGATGACGCACCACGAACTGCACCGGGTTGCCGAATCCGAATGCGGGTGGGTTGCTCGCGAACGCGAAAATTCCGGGTATGCCCATGAACTGCGGCTGTACTTCATTGAGTACGTCCTGCACCGAGCGTTCGCGATCAGACCAATCTGTAAGCCGCGTGAAGATGATCCCGCCGTTCACGTTGCCGAAGAACCCGATAATGCTGAAGAAACCCTGGACGTCCTTGGTGCGGGCCAGGATCTCCTCCACCTTGCGCTGGTAACCGTCGGTGTAGGCAAGGGACGAACCTTCAGGTGCGACGATGAACGTCACGAAAAAGCCGCGGTCCTCGGCGGGCACGAACTCACGCCCCAGCGAGCGGAAGACAAAGACGGAAAGGAAAACGATCACCGCGGCCGCCCCTACTGTTAGCCAGCGAAATCGCACTGCCCTCCGGAGGGTACGTGCGTAACCACTCGCGGTAGCGTCGAACCCGCGCTCGAGCGCGCCGTAAATGCGTCCGTGGCTCTTTGGCACACGCAGAATCTTGGCGGACAGCATTGGCGTGAGCGTGAGCGCCACCAGTCCGGAAATCAGAACGGACCCCGCAACGGCAATTCCGAACTCGTTGAACAGACGGCCAGTTGTGCCCTGGAGAAAGGCGAGCGGGGTGAATACCGCGATCAGTGAAATAGTCGTCGCGATGACCGCGAACGCGATCTCGCGCGTACCGTTTCTCGCCGCGGTTTCGGGATCTTCTCCGAGCTCTTCCTGATGCCGGTACGCGTTCTCCAGCACGATGATCGCGTCGTCCACAACGATGCCTATCGCAAGCGTGAGCGCGAGAAGCGTGAAGTTGTTGATCGAGAAACCGAGGAAGTACATGATCGCGAACGTCGCAACGATCGACGTCGGGATTGCCAACCCGGGAATGATCGTCGCGCGCAAGTTGCGCAGGAAAATGAAGATGATCGCCACCACAAGGATGCCGGCGATGATCAGCGTTTCTTCGGCCTCCTTGATGGAGCGCTTGACGAATACCGACTGGTCGAATGCCACCAGGAGGTTGACGCCTGGCGGGAGGGCCGCCTGGATAGCCGGGATCTCCGCACGGATTGCGTCCGCAACCGCAACAAGGTTGGACTTGGACTGCCGGATGACACCGATAGCGACGGCGGGCGTTCCGTTGTACCGGAGAATGCTGCGATCATCTTCGGGGCCCAGCTCCACGGTTCCGAGGTCGCGGAGCTTCACGAGCTGCCCACTTGCACTCGAAACGGTAAGATCGCCGAATTCCTCGGCATTCTTGAGCTCGCCGAGCGAGCGAACCGTGAACTCGCGGCGGTTGGACTCGATACGCCCCGCAGGCACTTCTATATTCCGGCTGCGAATCGCGCTCTCCACGTCCTGAACCGTGAGCCCGCGGGCGGCAAGCTCACCCGCCGAGAGCCAGACCCGCATCGCGAAGCGGCGCTCGCCGAAAATCTGCGCTCGTCCAACTCCGGGGACGGATTGCAGACGCGTCTTTACCAGCCGGTCGCCGATGTCCGACAGCTGCAGGAGATTGTAGTTGTCGCCCGAAAGGGCGAGCCAGAAAAACGGCTGTGCATCGGCGTCCTGCTTCGCCACGACCGGCTCTTCTACTTCTTCGGGAAGCAAGCCACGAACGCGGGACACCTTGTCGCGCACATCCTGCGCCGCTTCTTCCACGCTTCGGTCGAGTGTGAATTCGAGCGTGATGTTGCTGAACTGTTCGGCGCTCGAGCTTGTCAGCGTCCTCAAGCCCTGTACCGTGCTCAACTCCTCCTCGAGGATGTCGGTGACCGCGGACTCCATTACGCGCGGATTCGCGCCGCGCAGAAAGGTGGAGACCGAAATAATGGCCGGGTCGACATCGGGGAACTCGCGCACCGAAAGCTTGGTGTAGCCGATGACGCCGAAAAGCACGAGAGCCGTGCTGAGCATGCTGGTCAGCACCGGGCGCGAGATAGAAACGTCGGAGATCTTCATGGGGCGAAGAAATGCGTGCCTGACGGGCAGCGATTACAGAGGCAACCGCGCGCCGAAAGTGTGAATTCGTGCTGAGAGCATGAAGCTACGACCCAGCCCTACGTTTACAAGGCGAAGCAGGTGTCAGCGTCCTGTAAAACAAATCGTATACGGGCTGACTGCGGAGAATGCGTCCATCATGCCAATGACAGCAGCGCCGGCACCAGCCGACACGCCCGTGGGCGCTCCGGTCAGCGCTTCACTCGCGCTCACCCGCGAGATTCGGCATCCGGTTCCGTCTTGTAAGCCTGGTGCAGGCGGACTGGCGCCGCTTTGGCCTTACGCGTTCTCAGGTTCAGCGCCTCAACGAACAGCGAGAACGCCATCGCGAAGTAGACGTACCCCTTCGGGATATGCTGATCGATCCCCTCGGCGATGAG
Source organism: Gemmatimonadaceae bacterium (assembly GCA_013817545.1). Taxonomy (GTDB): domain Bacteria; phylum Gemmatimonadota; class Gemmatimonadetes; order Gemmatimonadales; family Gemmatimonadaceae; genus JACMME01. The sequence continues at coordinate 5,896 of JACDCM010000205.1, forward strand.
CGTCGTACCGATTAGCAGCAGGAAGGAAAGGGCGAGCATCTTGACGGTGGGGTGCCGGTCCACAAACCCGCTGATGCGGCCGGCGAAGAATATCATGACCACTATGGCTAGCACCACTGCGGTGACCATGATCTCGATTCTATCCACCATTCCGACGGCGGTAATGACCGAGTCCAGCGAAAACACCACGTCGAGCAGCAGAATCTGAAAGATGACACCCCTGAACGTGGGGGGCACGCGCGCGGACGACTCGCCCTCCTCCCCTTCCAGCTGCTGATGCATCTCGTGAGTGCTCTTGCCCAAAAGGAAGAGGCCGCCCGCGATGAGGATGAGGTCCCGTCCTGAGATCTCTTGTCCCACCACAGTAAACAGGGGCGCGGTCAACCGTATCACCCATGACAGTGAAAGAAGCAGCAGGACACGCGTGATCATTGCAAGCGCCAGTCCCACAGTGCGTGCCCGTTTCTGTTGATCGAGCGGCAGCTTGCCGGCCAGGATGGAGATGAAGACAACGTTGTCCACCCCTAATACGATCTCGAGCGCGAGCAGCGTAGCGAGGGCGATCCAGGACTGCGGGTCAGTTAAGAGTTCCATTGGGAGAGAGAGGGAGATCGTGACGGCCACCGGGACGCGATCCGATGGAATGGAGTGCACACCGTGGCGAGCTCACCGGCGAGATTCAAGTGTGCATATTGCAGCGGTGAAAGCTATCGTCATGACAGCAGTCGAGAAGATCCATGAGTGCGGCCGCAGAGTAACTGCCTTGGTTTTTGAGATCGCGACTGGTTTACCGGGTTGGGTCGCAAACATTTTTTCTGACTACCCTGACTACATCGACTCGTGGACACTCCCGGTAAACAAGAACCCACCGTCGTACGTCCGGGAAGCGGATCTGTCGCCAGAATCCGGAACTTCATGACCGTCGCCAAGATTCGCGCGGAGGATACCGGCGGACTTTACAGCATTCTCGAGCACACCCTCGCTCCAGGCTTCGTCGCGATGCCTGTGCATCGTCATGTGCGCGAAGCCAAGACACTCTACGTGATCGCCGGCACTGCGACGTTGCTCATGGACAAACGGGTCGTCACGGCGTCCCCTGGAACGACGGTGCATTTGCCCGCCGGAACACCGCATACGTTCTGGAATGCTCGGCCAGAAGCCATGCTGGAGCGCGACGGCAAGGGTCCCGGAGAGCCGCTGCGACTGCTCGCCGTTTTCGCTCCGGGTGGACTGGAACGTTACTACGCCGAGGTAGCGGCTCTTGTACCCACCGGCGGCGCACCTGACGTGCCAGC
>JACDCM010000584.1 GCA_013817545.1 Gemmatimonadaceae bacterium
CTTCTGCACCGCGGCCGGATATACGACGCGTGCGAGAATGGAGACAGCGGCATACGCGGCGATCGCGCCGGCGGTGTACCTTCTCGCCTTGCCTCGCACGATGCCGGCTATCACCGCGCCCGCGGCGAGCAGGGCAGCCACCGCGGCGATGTTAAGGCCGGGTAGACGCGCATGGACATCCGTGTAACTCGCGCCAACCATCGGTCCAGTGCTGGAGAACAGCAGCCCGGGAATGTCTACGAACCATAGCTGCAGGGCGGCCAGCACCAGGTACAGCGCAACGAGCCCGGAGACGTGATTCGCCGCATCACGCGACACGCGTATCTCTTGCGGCGCAATGACCGGGATGTCCCCTCTCGGCACAAGGCCAACGCTCATTGCAATGCCGCCGCTCGACACGTGGAACGCGACTACGAGCAGCACCGCGAGCACGGTGAGTGCGACGAGGAGCGCGAGGGCGCCGGAGAGAACCGGTAGCGTGAAGACATAGAAGGCGACATCACGCCCGAACATCGCTTCGTTGATCCCGAACCGCACCCCGTGAACCAGCTTGAGAACCGCGAGCCATCCGCTGGAAGCGACAAGCGCCAGGAAGACGGAAGCGGCCAGCGAGGCCACGCCCAGCAAATTACCGGCTGGCCGGCGGGTCGGAGCGGCATTCCTCAGGCCGATGTCGTCCATAACAACGGGCAACGGCCGGCTCGGGCCCCGCGCGATGCGCAGATTCAGACGCAGAAAGCCGAAGGCTGCCAGTCCGATTCCGGCAACGAGGGCGAGCCTCGTGGTGAGCTCCCTGACGAGAACCGTCCGGAACCCGATCTCCCCCATCCACAACCAACTCGCTCCGAAGCTCACGAGCGATGGCAGGACGAACAGGAGGAAGATGATGCTCCCCACAATTACGAACTTTACGACGGGGCTGACGAGGGGCATGGGTGTCGGCGAGTTGAGAGGGGAAAGCTAAGAAGACAAGATATGCGAAACCTGACGCCGGATCTGCATCGGGTGCATCAACTAGCTGGGATATTGGACGCCGCATCCCGATTTAACAATGCGTGCTGGTGCAAGTGCTCTATCGATACACGTCAGAGCGCCTATGGCCGACCTTTACGATCAGCGCCGCCATTGCCGTGACGTTGCGCCCTCGTCGTCACGGCTTACACCCTGCGCGAGAACCCCCATTTGTGGCTTGCCTACACAATTCCTGCTGAGGTCGCCATGAAAACCGTAGCAACGATAGCAGGTTCTTTCGTCGTGGTCGTGACCGCGGCGGCACAAGCCCCCACAGCCAAGCCGCCAGCAAAAACGGCCGGCGCGGCTGCCGCACCGAAATTCAAGGCAATCTGGGAGCCGGTACCCTTCAACAAGGACGTCAACCTGAATGCTGTTGCGTGCGTCGGTCCGGAGACCTGCTGGGCCGTCGAAGCCAAGTCGACCATCCTGTTCACCTCCGACGGCGGGACCACCTGGCGGTTCAGCTTGGCGGCGACCCGGAGTCGGCGAGGGGAAGATCATCGTCGGGATCGGTGAAGACGGCGGCATTGCCTACTCTTTCAACGGAGGACGCAACTTCACCTCCAGGCCCTTCGCCCTGCCGGCGCGCGCCGCAGCGGTGACGTTTCCTCATGCGCAGCACGGATACGTGGTCGGGCAGCACGCGATGGTGTATCGCTACCGGATCGTTCCGATCGACTATAAGCGCCAGGGGATGATTGCGGCGATGGCGCCGTAAGCTGCGCGGCTTCGCTTCTCCGTCAAAATATCACCACCGTTCGGCATCGCGCTCCTCAAAGACCGCGAGATCTTCGCTGTCCTCCGCCAAGCTGTGCCGCAAGCCAGGATTTACCAAGTCCGAGAGCGTGCATCTGTTCCAGTCGCTTTAGCCAAGTGGTCGATTCCATAATACGGCAACTTATCGAAAGCGGCGAAGCGTCTCCGCCAAGGCAGCGCACGAGGACTGCGGCCGTTCGGAAAAAGAGAGTCCTCTTTTGACAGGATGGACAGGATTCGCAGGATGAGAGCGGAAGCGAACTGAAACTGTTTTCATCCTGTCCATCGTGTCAAAAAATTCCGGTACCACACTTCCCACGCACGCGGGCCTGCGTCGAGGCGCGCTAGTACGGCCACTGC
>JACDCM010000585.1 GCA_013817545.1 Gemmatimonadaceae bacterium
TCCCGAAGGTGCTCGAGACCCCGAAAGACAAGGAGCTGCGCGAAGACGTCGAGAACATGAAGACGCTGCGTGCGCTCATGGAATGACTGCGAAGGAATTGAGAATGATGGGAATGTGGGAGGGGCCTCAGCGCCCCGACTATTCGCGCCGAAGAATGTCAAAGTCGGGGCACTAAGGCCCCTCCCAAGTTACAAACCCTTAAGCGGCGTCGTCATCGTCGATGCGTCGCTTGCCGCGGCCTTGCCAGAGTTGGCGCAGAACGACGCGATCCGTTTCCTCCAGGCCAACCACTTTCCATGTCACGACGTAGGCGGCGAGGAACGTCAGCCCCGCAGCCAGCTCGCCGGACCAGCCCTGGATCAGGATTCGCAACGGAACTGCCGGAACTAGTGCGATCACAAATGCGAGCGCCGGTCGCGCCAGCGCACGCCACGGCCAGTGCCAATGGAAGAGGTAACGCAGCTCGCAGTAGCGCAGCACGCCTTGCGTGACGTAGGCGAGAACCATGGCGAGCGCGGCGCCTGTTGCGCCGAATTGGGGAATGAGCAGCAAGCTCGCGCCGAATTGCAGCACGACCGTCAGCCCGGAATTTACCAGGTTCCATTTTGGGCGTTGAATCATGATCACAGTCTCGGCCAAGCCGACAAAGCTGTTCGTGGCGTGCGCCACCGCCAGGAGACCGACCCAGAGTTCACCGCTGCGGAAGCCCGGCCCGAAAATATCGAGACCGATTCCGCCGGCAAGACAGAGCACACCCATGAGCGGCAGTTGCGCCGCGAGCACCCAGCGACCGAGCTGCGCAAAACTTTGTTCCATCGCGACGCGGTCCTGCAAGACGGATTGTCGCGCGATAATAGGTGTGAACATCGGATCAAACGCCTGCCGCACTTTGCGCATCCCGCCAGCTACTTCGACGGATGCGACGAAGACTCCGATCGTGCCGATGCTGACGCCCGCCGCCGGCCCGAGGAAGCCGAGCAGCAGCACATCCATGCGCTGGATCAGGATGTTGAGCATGCTGTAGATCGCGATCGGCGCGGAGAATCTGAGCAGGCCGCTCGGAGGCAACTTCGCCATGTCGCGCTGATGTCCGGCGAAGAGACGACGCGCGAGGATGAAGGCCATGAGCCCACCGGCGCCGGTGCCGAACAATACCGCGACGACGGGCGCGAGATGGCGCAGGCCAATCGCGACGGCCATGATGAAGCACGCGATCGTGCCGAGCGTTTCCGTGAAACCTTTCGAATAAAGATCATGCCGCATGACCTTCATCCCGCGCGAGACGCCGTTGCTGATCCGGTAAATCGCGATGCCGGGCAGGGCTAGCAGCATGAGCGATGTGCTGCGCACTAGCTCCGGACTTTGCCCAAGCCGCGGCGCGACCAGCTCGAAGAAGAGAATGCCGGCAAGCGCGGCGAGGACACTGAAGAGCAAACCGAAGAGAACCGCACGGCGAAGCAATCCGCGGCTGCCGCCGAGATCATGGGCTGCATGACGCTTCGCGACGAGCGCAATGGTGCTCGTGTCCATCCCGAACGTGCCCACTTTGCTGAGGAGATCCGTGGTCGACCATGCGATCCCGAAGGTGCCGAGCGTTGCGTTCCCGAGCAGCCGCGCGATCAGGAATGTGAAAATGCCGCGCAGATTCGCAGCCAGGAGCGCAACGACATTGACCATCGCGCCGCGCGCCAGCTCGGTGCCGGTGTGCGTTTCCGGCGGTTCCGGCGGTTCGAGTTCCACCGCCTCGCGCAGAGCTGTTTCTTCCTCGACACGCATGGGCGGGAGGAGATTGGGGGCTCGCCGAGCCGAGAGCAAGTCGCTGGCTTACTAGGCAGGCGAGACGCAAAGGGCCGAGACCCTGCCGGTGGAGGAACGCGCAGAAACGCGGCACCACCCAGCGCCTGGCCCGGGCGAAGTTGTAGCCGGGGCGTTGACCCCGGCAACGCGGACGCCGCTACTCGATTAGCTCGGAAATGACGAGCAAACGACTTCCGTCGGCGCCGGGGTCAGCGCCCCGGCTACAACTCGCGTGACGAGCCGCAAATCATTTTCCGCAGCGCCTAACGATCGACTTCGCCCATCACGATGTCGATGCTGCCGAGGATCACCATCACATCCGCGACCGTGT
>JACDCM010000586.1 GCA_013817545.1 Gemmatimonadaceae bacterium
GCCGGTCGTCTGCCGGATGCTGCGCTCCAAGACCGGCTACGGAACCATGGAAGGTGGAGATCATCCCTGGCGCTTCATTCACTCCTCGACCGCAAACTACTGGTGCCTGAAGACGATGGAACCGTGCGGACCTGATGGGGAGATCGCACATTTCTCGGTCTGCCAGACAGGGCGGGAATGTTTTTGCGAGCCACGGTCGCCCACCCCATGAAAGAGTTTTCCGAAATCCTGCGCGCGTCCGCAGCACGGCCCGACGAGTGGTGCGCGCTCGCCACGCTCGTGCGGACGCGGGGTTCGAGTTATCGCAGGCCCGGAACACGCATGCTCGTGACCCGCGATGGGCAAATTACCGGAGCGATCAGCGCAGGTTGTCTGGAGGAAGACGTGGCGCGGGTTGCACGCGACGTCATACGCAGCGGAGAGGCTCAGCTCGTCTCGTATGACACGCGCCGACTCTACGGGTGCGACGGCTCTATCGACGTGCTCGTTGAGCGTATGTCGACCGATGGGGAATGGTTTCGCCTCGCCCGCGCCTGCCCGCGTGAGCGAAAGGCCGGCCTTTCGTTAACGATTTTTGCCGCGGAAGAAACAGCATCGTTAGGCTCGTTCTCGCTGGGAGGCGCTGGTGGGCAGTGCAGCCGGGAGGAGATCGAAGAGATTGCGCGCGACGCAGCCCCGCGACTCCTCTCGCATGGGAACGAGAGTGCGCTCCTTGCTCTCCTTCAGCCGCCGGTCCGGCTCGTGATCGCTGGCGCGAACTACGACGCCGTCCCCCTGGCGGAGCTGGCTCGGGGGCTTGGCTGGGACACGATCGTGCTCGCCCGAACGACCGACAATTTGACCGCCTTTCGTGAGACTCAGGTATTTCCGGTGGCTGAGCCGGGTGAGTATAGTTTTGTGCCGGACGCTCGCACGGCTTTTGTCATCATGACCCATCATTACGGGCGCGACTTCGCGTTCTTGCGCCACCTGCTCCCCCTGCCGCTCGGTTACATCGCGTTGATGGGTCCAAAACGCCGCCGCGAACAGCTGCTCTCGGCGCTGTTCGAGGATCTAAATGGCCTCGAGCCATCGGACTTGCGGGCGCTGCGGAGCCCGGCCGGACTGGACATCGGTGCGCAAACACCGGAGGAAATTGCGTTGTCGATCGCCGCGGAAATCCAAGGCGTCATGGCCGCAAGTCATCTCCCGCTGGAGATGCCGACGGCGTTCGAGGCCGCGCCTGTGGCGGCGTAGGGTCCAGTGAAAACGGGGATCATTCTCCTCGCTGCCGGCGGTTCCTCGCGCCTTGGCCAGCCCAAGCAGCTGCTCCTTTACGAAGGGCAGACCTTGCTGCGCAGAATGGCCCTGACTGCGGCGGAATCGCAGTGCGGTCGGGTCATCGTCATCCTCGGGAAAGACGCGGATGCCTGCGCGGTTGAACTGAGAGACCTGCCCGTGCGCATCGCGCAGAACCAGGAATGGGCCGAAGGTATGGTCTCTTCGCTCCGAGCCGGCCTGGCCGTTTTGTCAGAGGTTGAGCCGGAGGCCGAAGCTGTCCTCATCATGGTCTGCGACCAGCCGCGCGTGGACGGAAACTTGCTTCGTGCTCTGGTGCGGCAATGTCAGGGCAACACGAGCATTGTCGCTTCGGGCTACAGCGATGCGCTGGGCGTGCCGGCGGTCTTCGCGCGGCGCCACTTCCCTGAGCTCATGGAGCTGCGGGGCGACCATGGCGCGAAGATTTTGCTCGCGCAGCACGCTGATCTCGTTGCGGCCGTCCCTTTCCCGGAGGGCGCGATCGACATTGACGCGCCGGAGGATCTGGCGGTTTCCGAATAGAATTCGGCCGGTTACTCCGCGTGGCTTGCGTCTCGCTCGCCGCGTTGGAAGCTGGCAGCTTGACTGCCTCAACTGAGAATACGCGGACGCCCGCATCGCTCGGCTACCGCATGCCGGCGGAATGGGAACCGCATGCCGCTACCTGGCTTTCGTGGCCGCGCCGCGAAGGGGTCAGTTTTCCGGATGCGTTCGATCGTATAATGCCGGTCTTCCGCGAGATGGTCGCGGCGCTGCTAACTTCCGAGCCGGTCTGCATCAACGTCTCGAACGGCGCGCATGAAGCGGAAGCCCGCGCGGTGCTGGAT
>JACDCM010000206.1 GCA_013817545.1 Gemmatimonadaceae bacterium
CGGTTAACTGCGCGGGACCAGGCGCCAAGCTCCTTGTTAAGAGCTCGCGATCGGGATTGAACCGATGACCTCACCCTTACCAAGGGTGTGCTCTGCCAACTGAGCTACGCGAGCGGTTTTGTTGCACTGATCCTTACTGCCAATCCTCACATTCAGCAACGCTCCAAGCGGGAGACGGGGCTCGAACCCGCGACATCAAGCTTGGAAGGCTTGCGCTCTACCAACTGAGCTACTCCCGCGACGCCAACCTCGGTAAATTCTGACTTCCCTTTTTTCGAACCCGTCTACGTCTCCCATGGTGGGGGAAGGATTCGAACCTTCGTAGGGCGTTAGCCCGACAGATTTACAGTCTGTTCCCGTTGGCCGCTTGGGTACCCCACCGATACTCGCTCAGGCGGTTGTTGCGACCTGCCTCGTCAGCGAGTCTCATGAGAGCTGACGGCGAGAATCGAACTCGCAACCTGCTGATTACAAATCAGCTGCTCCGCCAATTGAGCTACGTCAGCACTCGGCCCTTTTTTTGCGAGACACTTAGGATAACGGGGCTCAAACAGGAAGTCAAGCTGCGCTCGTACCACGAGTTACAGAGAATCAGCGCACCTTTTTCCACTGCGTGCCCGATGGAGTGTCCTTGATCTCTATGCCGCGGGATTCGAGCTCATCGCGAATTGCATCCGATGTCGCAAAATCACGCCGTTCCCTGGCTGACGTCCGCGCAGCCACGCGCTCCTTTGCCCACTCCGCCAAGTCGACTTCCGCGCTGGGAGTGCCTGATTGGGGATCGGACACAAACCCGATCCCAGAGCTTGTGGCCGGCGAAGCCACGCTTGACCCTGTTCCTCGGATCATCTCCGGGACAACTGACAGCACACTGTTCGCCAGGCTCCACGCATCGCGAGCGCGCTCCAGCGCGTGCCTATCATTTCCTCGCGCATCGAGCTCCGCGTTCGCTCGTCTAACGAATATGAAAAGCGCGCCAAGCGCTTCGGGAGCGTTGAGGTCGTCGAAGAGAGCGCTCCTTACGCCGCTCGTCAGATCGTCCGCAGCCATGCCCAATGCGGTTGTGCCACCAGAGGCGTCGGCAATCCGATCATCCAACTCTCCAAGACGTCGTACAGCACTTACCGATGCCTCGAGCGCATCTTCCGTCAGGTTCAGCTGCTTTCGATAGTGCGTTGAGAACACGAAATGCCGAAACGCCCACGGGGAAATTCCCGCCTCGTGCAGCCCGGACACGTTGGTCACGTTCCCGACACGCTTGGCCATCTTCGCCCCTTCGGTGAGCAGAAACTCGCCGTGGCACCAGACGCGCGAAAACTCCACGCCTGTCGCGCCTTCGGACTGCGCGATCTCGTCCTCATGGTGCGGAAAAACCAGATCGATTCCGCCGCAGTGAATGTCGAGCGTATCGCCAAGGTGCTTTCGCGCCATCGCGGAGCACTCCAGATGCCAGCCAGGCCGGCCCCGGCCCCAGGGAGAGTCCCAAGCCGCGCCGGCGGCCTCGTCCTCTTCCTTGGCTGATTTCCAGAGGGCAAAGTCGCGCACGTCTTCCTTGTTGTAGTCATCGGCGGCGACTCGCGCTCCCGCGCGGATCGAGCGCGTATCGAGGCGCGATAGTTTGCCGTATCCCGGAAAGCGCGCAATCGCGAAATACACGGAGAGATCATCCGCCTGATAGGCGAGCCCGCGATTCATCAGCGATTGTACCAGGGCAATCATTTCCGGAATGTGCTCCGTCGCCTTCGGATACACTTCAGCTGCCTCGATGCGCAAATAGTCGCGATCGCGAAAAAAGGTCTCGGTTACGGGCTCCGTGATCTCGCTGATGCGTTTGCCCTGCTCCTGAGCACGCTTGATGATCTTGTCGTCAACGTCGGTGAGGTTCATCACCTGCTTCACCTTCCAGCCGCGCAGACGAAGAGTGCGCCGCAGCAAGTCCTCGAACAAAAAAGTTCGGAAGTTTCCAAGGTGCGCCGGGTTGTAGACTGTCGGTCCGCAGGTGTACAGGCGCACCGTTTCACCGTCGCCGGGTGCAAACGCCTCGACGCGGCGAGAAAGAGTATTGTAGAGGCGGAACTCGGGCGCGTCCGTCACGCCGCTCGGCTGCTCAGGCGCGCTTGGTGAAATGCTTCGATGGCATCGACGATTGGCGCGGGCTCGTAACGAACTGCATCAGTGGCTGGGAGTCCGGTCTCGTCGGAGGCGCGCGCAATTGCCTTCCGAGCCTCCGCATCGGTGAGGTCGTAAGTGTTGAGCGCGACCGCAAGGACCGGGGCGGGGCGCAAGGTCGCGGCCATCGTCTCGTGCAATCGGATCAATTCATTTAGCGGAGGGATCTGTACCCAGTCGTGATTCCGAAGGCGAGTACGCGAGGGCTGCGCGCACATGATCATGGCGTGCGGCAGCGAGCCATGCATGAGACCGAGCGTTACACCGGAATAGCTGGGGTGAATGAGTGATCCCTGGCCCTCGACCAGCACTATGTCCGCTTCCCTGGCGGCGTCGAGCGTGAGCTGTTCCGCCGCCCCACCGATGAAGTCAGCGACTACCGCGTCAACGGAAATCCCCCATCCCTCGATGAGAATCCCCGTCTGACCGGTTCCCGCGAACGCCACCCGCCGGCCTATTCGCCTGAGGCCGTCCCGCAGCTGCAGAGCGCTCGTCATCTTCCCAATGTTGCAATCCGTTCCCACGGTGAGGACTATGGTGGCCGCGCTGTCGCGCGTCCGGCCCTGAGACACGGGGATATTTTCAGGTGGTTTGCGCAGATCATGTATCTCAACACCACGGTCTGCTGCCAACTGTGCGAACTCACTGTCATCACTGATGAAAGTGTGCAGACCGCTCCAGATGTCGAGCCTCCCCTCGATTGCGCGGCGAATGGTAGTGCGCCACGCCTCGGGCAGCCTGCCTCCCTGGGGCGCGATTCCGATGAGCAGCGCGTTCGGCCCGAAGCGCAGCGATTCTTCCAGCGACGCGACTATTGGAATAGCTCCGCCGAAGCCAAGCACATCCTGGGCTGACTGTCCCGCGTGCGTCGAGTCCAGCACGGCGGCGACACGCTCTGGTGTGTAGCGGATGCACGAGGCGGCGGTCTTGGATGTCAGAGGACCGAAAAGCCCCTCGGCGAGAGCAACGAACTTCAAATCGCGACCCATTTCGATGCTAGAAAAAGAATCAGACGATCCGGCGTTGTCCTCGAGCCTCAGCCAGCGACACCACGTCCAGCCGCGTCGGCGGTAGCAGGATGCTGCCATCGGGTACAGGAACACGCAGCAGCATCGCCGCATCACGTGACGTGCGACGGAAACCCTGCCCTTCGTATATCCGGTTTATAAGAATCCGGCGCAAGACAACCATTATTACCGCCACAGTTGGGACCGCCACGAGAAGGCCCATGGGACCAAGCAGTTTTCCCATTATCAGAACGGCCATGATCGTGAGAATCGGTGGAAGGTCGATCTTTCCCTGCATGATCTTGGGGAGAACGATGTTCGCTTCGAAGATGTGCACGACGATGCCGAGCGCGATTACGGCGAGGGCCCGGCCTCCACCACCTTCGCCACCGAGAACAAAGATCGCCGGAAGCACCGTCGAGACCAGCGAACCGAAGAACGGGACGATGGCCACTGCGCCGGTGAATACGCCGAAGGTCAGCCAGTAGGGGACGTCGAGCAGATACAGACCGAGTGCGGTTAGCGCGCCCAGAAGCGACATGGCCAATAGCTGGCCAACGATGAAGTTGCGCAGGGTAACGCCGAGATCAGTCAAAACGTTGCGCACCAGATCTCGGTGCACCGGTGGAAAAAGGGCAATCAGGAACTCGCGATACAACGCGGGGTGCACCGCGAGGTACAGCCCCATGATTACGACGCTGAAAATATTGATCGCGCCGTGGAGCACGGATGCCAGCTTCGGGAGCACGTTGTTGAATGTTCCGGCAACCTGCTGATACACGGCTACCAGCACCTTATGCTCGCCCGGAGTCCAGACGGCCTGAAGGGCGGGAAAGCGCGCTACAAAGCGCTCGATACCATTCTCCCAATTCGTGATGTGGGCGGGAAGCACCTTCACAAGCGCCTGAGTTTGCTCAACAACTGGCGGCACGAGGAGCCAGATCAGACCGATTATGCCCGAGAACGTGAGAACTATGGCCAGAGCAAGCGCGAATGACCTGGGAATGCGCGCCCGTCGCTCAAGAATGTCCGCGAGCGCGCTGAGAAAAAGGCCGAAGAGAACGCCAAGGAAGAGCAGCAGAAAAACTTCCGCCGCTGATCCGGCCAACCAGAGCAGTAATACGGTGAAGACGACCGCCGTGAGCGCCGAGCCGAATCGAAAGCGCCCTACCGCGGCGGTACTCACTTCGGCTTCTGTTCCCCGGCTGGAACGTCCTCGATCTCCGCATCGTGCACTGTGTCGTCGATCCGCGCGCCTCCCGCGCCAAGCTGTCTCTTGTCCTGAGACTGTGAGCCAGCGCCAAGCGCTCCCATTTTCTGCTTGAGCGCGAGGAGCTGCATGTCGGCGTTGCCCACGGCGCTGCTTTTTTCAAGCTGCTTGAAATCCCGTGCAAGACGATCGCCGGAGAACTCCTCGTCGATTTCCGCGCCGGCGGTGAGGCGTCGCTCATTGTCCGCAATCTTCTCTTCCATGCGGTTGAACGCTTCGAAAGCGGATGACTCGGACATGCCGGACATCGTTTCCTGGATGCGTTGCTGCGCCTGCGCGCGCTTCTGGCGCGCCATGAGAAGATTCTTCTTGCGTTTGGCCTCTTCAATCTTGTCGTTCAGGTCGCGCAGCGAATTCTTGAGCTTCTCGGTCTCAGCGCGATGCGCCTGCCACGTCTGCTCCAGTTGCTGGGCGTGCTGGGAATGCTCGTTGAAGCGCACAAGCGCCTGCTTGGCCAGATCGTCCTGCTGACCCTGCACAGCGAGCATCGCGCGTTGCTCCCATTCCTGCGCCTGCTTGAACTCCCCCTGCACCTGATCGTGAAGTCGCTTCTCATCGGCGATCGCGCCGGCCACGTGCTGTTTGGCCTTGGCGAGCTGCGAACGCATGTCGATAATGATCTGGTTCAGCATCTTCTCGGGGTTTTCCGCCGAGGAGATGAGGTCGTTGAGGTTTGACCGAAGAACCGTGGATAGGCGATCGAAGATTCCCATGAATCAGCGCGCCTCGCGAAAGGTGGAGAGCTCGCGGAGATGTGACGCGAGCGCCACGGTCATTCCTTCATAGCTCGCGAGAAATTCCTCGTAATCGAGGTGGGACAGCTCCAGCGCCTCCGTCAGCACCACGGAATCGGACTCGATTCCGTATGAGCCGTGCACCAGATCCGTGGCGTTGAGCTGCAACAACCTGCGTGAAAGCGCGGCGACGGTCGTGTCGCCATCGGGCAGATTCATGACCTTCACCCGCAGCAGAACAACCGGAGGGGAATAGTGAACGACCACTTCCGTCTCCAGTGCACCTTCGGGTTTCACGACCCACATGCCATCGTTGACTTCGGAGTACTCCGTGCCATCGCTTGTCATGCGATCGAGAAAGCTCTCGATGTCTTCCTTGGTCACCATACCGGTATCCCGTGATAAGTGAGCGGACTATTCGTTTTTTTGCGAGACCACCGCGGCGAGCCGCGGCAGACAATATCCCTACGAGAAAGCGAGCGTGCGCGTTTCTAATTCACGCGAGATGATTGGGTGACGCCTCGGCGGGAAGATAGTCGCGCAGAGCGGTGAAGGACAGACGGGCGACTGCGGCTCAAGCATCGGATCTTTTCAGTTGAACCAGGCGCTCGCGCGCAAGACGGCGACCGGTTGGTGTGGCCGCGAGACCGCCGCCTGCTGTCTCGCGATAGCGGATATCCATGCTGCGTCCGATCTCGCCCATCACGTCGATCACCTCGTCGACGGGGATCGCGAAAGCGATGCCGGCGAGCGCCATCTCGATTCCAGCGAGCGCGATTGCGGCGCCAGTGGAATTCCGGAACACACATGGGAGCTCGACCAGGCCTCCGAGCGGATCGCAAACGAGACCAAGAGTGCCTTGCATGGCCAGAGCTGTCGCGTGACCAGCCTGCGTAGGCGTGCCTCCAAGCATTTCGGTCGCCGCCCCGGCAGCCATAGCGGCGGCCGCTCCGGTTTCCGCCTGGCAACCGCCCTCCGCGCCAGACAGTGATGCGCGCTCCGCGATGACGGCTCCGATGAGGCCGGCTGTTGCCAGCGCGTCGATCACGGCGTCGTCGCCTATTCCGCGCGCATCGGCCAGTCCCGTGAGCACGGCCGGGAGGACACCGGCACCGCCAGCAGTCGGGGCCGCCACTATCACACCCATTGCGGCATTGATCTCCTGCACAGCGAGCGCGCGGGCGAGAATATCCCGAAATGGCGTGCCGGAAAGTGGACCGGCCGGCCCTTCCCGAAGCTTTGCGGCATCACCGCCGACGAGACCCGACGCCGAGCGCATATCACCCACGAGCCCCCGGGCAACAGCGCTACGCATGACGACGAGCGCGCGGGTGAGCGCAGCGCGAATTTCCGCTTGAGGACGCCCCTGATCACGCGACTCTGCCTCGAGCGCAACGCTAGCCAAAGTCTGGCCGCGCGACTCGGCATCGCTGATAGCGTCGGCGAGTGATTTATACATTGCCTACGCGCCCACCTTGTCCAGGCGCCTTGCAAGCCGAACCCAGTCGAGAGACTCGATTTCCTCCAGCACCACATCTATGGGAGGATCGTCGCACTCGATGACCATGAAAGCGTCGCCACCTCGATGTTTCCGGGTCAGCTTAAGTGTCGCGATGTTGACGTCCCGCTCCGAGAGAATGCTCGAGATTCGTGCGATGGATCCTTTCCGATCCTCCGCCACCATTACGATCGTGTGGTAGTTTCCGCTGACTTCGACTGGATAACCGTCAATATCCGTAACGAGCACCCGGCCGGCTCCCAGCGACGATCCGGTCATTACGGCGGATGCACCGTTATGATCGAGGCTGATTCGCACAGTATTCGGGTGCGCGTCCTCCGCGATTGTGGTCTTCTCAAAGGTATAGGCCAGCCCTTCCCGTTCCGCGATGTCGAGGGCGGTGCGGAGTCGCTCATCGTCAGGACGAAAGCCCAGTAATCCGCCGACGAGCGCCTTGTCCGTGCCGTGTCCCTCGCCCGTCCGTGCAAAG